>DATDCP010000387.1:0-12320 GCA_036524255.1 Chitinophagaceae bacterium | reverse complement strand
AAGATCGCAGTAATGGGTGGCGACCAGGCTGCAAAAACTCTGTTGCAAATTCAAGTGAATGCTATGAAATCCAAAGGACAGGTAGTGAAACCTGAAGAAGAACAAAAGTTGTTATCTGAGATCATTAATCGATACGAATTACAAACAACTCCTTACTATGCTGCTGCACGTTTATGGGTTGATGATATCATAGATCCTGGTCAAACAAGAACAGTCATTGCAGAAGCTATTGCTGCTTCCAATAATAATCCTCATTTTCCGGGTATAAAATTGGGTGTATTCCAGGTGTGATTTCTGTTAGTGTTGCAGGAAAAAATGTTTTTTTTGAAAATAAAATTTAATTACTTTCACTCTCATAATCAACAGTATCTGAACGCTTATGAAGAAATCTACACTCTCTGGATTCTTATTAGCATCACTCTCTATCCTTACCCTTTTGCAATCTTGTAAAGATGACAGTTATCTTTTAGACCCGCCCCCAACTCCTGATCAATCATTTATTGAAGAATTTGATACTGCACAAAGTGCTTACAATAGAGGATGGCGTTTTATAAACAGGAGTGATCTCATCGGTCGTACGAGCTGGCAAAATCCATCAGTTCTTGCAGGAATTCCATTTTTATCTTATAGCGGAACAGGCACAGGTTATCTATGGGCCGATTATCAATCTACAGCTTCCGATGCAGGCACCATCAGTAACTGGGCAGTATCGCCTGTGTTGACAATGCAGAATGGCGATAAAATTGTTTTTCATACTCGTGCAGAATTATCTTTTTTTAATAACGATTCAACTGATTTTGTCAATCGCATGCAAGTGAGACTGAATAAAACTACTTCATTGAATTGTGGCGATGGAACTGATCACGGCGATTTCACTGTTCCACTTCTTGATGTTAATCCTTTCTATTACGAATTTCTTAAAAGTGCTTTCAATAATCCGGCGGACCCACTTTTCCAGCAGGCGAGGCAAGCATACCCACATGTATGGACGAGATTTGAAGCTACTGTCGTTGGTCTGAA
This sequence comes from Chitinophagaceae bacterium, assembly GCA_036524255.1. GTDB lineage: Bacteria > Bacteroidota > Bacteroidia > Chitinophagales > Chitinophagaceae > VBAS01. Next base: position 11,300 of record DATDCP010000387.1, on the reverse strand, counting down.
TGGGCCAACAAAGGGAAGATTTGCATTCCGTTATTTTACAGAAGAGGCAGGACTCAATGGACGTGCTTCATCAATTGGTATTGACGCAGTCTCCTATATCAGCAAAAAATAATTATTAATTAAAATCATTTAGTACAACCACAAAAAAACGAAAATGACTAAAAGAAATTTACTTCTTATTGGTTTCGTACTTACAGCATTTTCTTCAGTTCTTATTACTTCTTGTGGTGAGGGAAAAGAGACAGCAAAATCAATACAGCCAGCCAGTCTTTCATATCGTGAAGAGTTTGATTCGATGCAACGTGTAATTGATATGGGATGGAAAGGAGTAAATCTAAGTGACCCGATCGGCTCACAATCATGGCAGCAGGGTTCTTATATCGTGAATTTACTAAATGGCACAAAAGGTGGACCGTTTGAATCAAGGATCGCTTCACACTCATACAAAGCGAGTGCAAATGAACATGCATATGTAAATTATTTCGCTGGTGAAGATCTGTCCTTTATCAATTGCTGGTTAATAACACCGGAACTATCAATGAAAAATGGGGATATAATTTCTTTCTGGACAACAACAGCGAATCCCGTTAGTTTCCCTGATCGCATGCAGGTTTGGTTAAATCCGACTAACAACAGCTATAATGTTGGCAGAAGTGCAGGAGAAACAGGCGATTTTACTGTTAAGCTTCTTGATCTTAATCCAAATCTTTCTCCTCTCCCTTATCCTGATGGTTACCCAACTACATGGACAAAGTTTGAATTTACAATTTCTGGTTTACCTAATGGAACGATACCTCAAAAACATCGTATTGGTTTCAGATATTATGTAAGAAATGGTGGGCCAGGCGGCTCGGTATCTGATGAGATCGGAATTGATGATTTTGATTTTATCAGCCAGTAAAAAAATATTTTCTTTTATAAAAATCCAACTTTGGTTTTTCAAGGTTGGATTTTTTAATTTTATCACTTTCTATGAAAAAGTATTTCTTCATTTTATTCTCTGCCTTAATTGCATTTGCATGTACAGATAATGGAGATAGGGAAAGTGCTAAAATATCGGCGCATTTACCAGATTCATTATTAAAAGAACGCTGGAAGGTGATCAATACAGTGGCTGACAGCATTCGGGAAGGTGATCTTGTTTTACGTTGTGGTAATGATTTTATCAGCGAGTCTTTAAGTGATTTCAGTCAAAAGGAAAAACTTTATTCTCATAGCGGGTTTGCAATGATGGATAATGGAACGATGTATATTTATAGCAATATGGCCGGTGATATCAATCCGGATGAAATAATGCGCCGGGATAATGTTGATTCGTTTATTACACCTGTTAATAATATTGCGCTAGGAGTATATCGGTATGACCTTACAAATACAGAGCTTGAAAAATTAAAAAACATTGTTCATTCACATTATATGAATAAGCAGCAATTCGATATGAACTTTGATCTTACAACAGATGATAAAATGTATTGCGCAGAGATGATCGCTAAATCAGTAGAGCAGGCAACTGAAAAAAGGATCATATTTTCTAAAAGCCTTATAACTCCTGGTTTGAAAGAAAAATATTTAAAAAAATTATTAGATAAAAAAGTGATCCCATCGGCAAAAGTGGCAGAACAAAGAGAATACCTTGCACTTGACGATCTTTACATGAATCCACATTGCAGAGAAGTAAGAAAAATTGTTTTTGATAAACCGCTAACGCCAACTAAATTTCCGACACCTGAAAATTATCAGAATTGAGTAAGCCTAATGTAATGATCTATACGGATGGTGCAAGCCGTGGCAACCCCGGACCCGGTGGTTATGGCACCCTCCTGATCGCCGGAAATAATAAGAAAGAATTATCACAGGGATATAAAAAGACCACGAACAATAGAATGGAATTGATGGCAGTGATAGCCGGTTTGGAAGCATTAAAGAAAGATGGCTTGAAAGTAGTTGTTTATTCTGACAGCAAATACGTTGTTGATTCAGTAGAAAAAGGATGGCTGAATACATGGATAGCTACCGATTTCAAAGGCGGCAAAAAAAATAAGGATCTATGGCTTCGGTATTATCATCTTGCAAAAAAACAGTTTGTTCGTTTTGTTTGGGTAAAAGGACATGCAGACAATCCGCATAACAATCGTTGCGATCAATTAGCCACTGAAGCCGCTGATTCCGGAATACTAATAGAAGACGAAGGTTTTGAAAGTAAGTGAGACTTCTTAAAATAATAATCCTCTCGCCTAAGACAAGAGGATCAAATAATTTATCCTTATAAATTTTACGCTGCCTGCATTTCTTTTTTCAACACACTCTTTCCTAACAGGTAAAAACTTCCAAAGAAAACTCCATTGAATAGTAATGTTGACAATACGCTCCATTTAAAAAATGGCAGGGCTTCTGAAAAGCAAAGCATAAGGCCGCTGAATGATCTTGGATATGGCTGATTATTTATGTCCAAACCTCCACCGATCCAAACCATAAAATTTGAAATAAGGAAAAAGTAAACTGCACCCGCAAGTGAACCGATGAATATTTGCCCGATCTTATTTTTATTAATAAAGAAACCGATAATAGTGATGGAAGCGATCAGTAAATAATTTTGCCACTGTCCTGAATAAAATCCTTTGATAGTACTAAGCCCCTGTGAATATAAAAACTGGTAAAGGAGATCAGAAATAAACAAAGAAAGAACAGGAAATAGAAAAGCGAAACGTTTATCCTTGCTGATAGAACCGGCAAAAAGCGCCATGGCAATTTGCGGGGCAAACCCCATCGGCCTGCTATCCCAAACACGGTAAAGGGCACAAGCAAGAATAAGTATAAATAATACCAGAAAACTCGATTTATTCAGTTTCATATACTAAGAAGGTTAGTTTGCAAAAATAAAAGAAATGTTCCAATAGCCGTCTTTAATTATTCACGGTTGTGAACAGATTTTTCTCCAGGTTTTGTAATTTACTGTATGGCCCAACACAATGATCTTGGTAAAGAAGGCGAAGCACTGGCCCTTGAATATCTTCGAAAAAATGATTTTGAGATACTTCATTGCAACTGGCGTTTTGCAAGATACGAGATCGATATAATCGCTAAAAAACAAGAACTTCTGCATATCATGGAAGTGAAAAGCCGCCATCATTTTCCCGGCGCATTCCCGGAAGAAAGTGTTACAAAGAAAAAATTTAATTTTTTAAAAAAAGCTGCGGAAGAATTTCTTTACATGCATCCGGAATACAAAGACATTCGATTCAATATACTTAGCATTACACTTTTTAAAGATAAAGATCCTGAGTTCTTCCTGATCGAAGATGTATTCCTTTAATTCAAATTTGGTTGCTAACCGCCAACTGCTGGTTGACCATTTCATTCATTTTCTCAACCATTTTAAATGTAGCAGGGCATTGATCAAGGTTTTCTTTATGCATATCAATATATTCAATTATCCTTTTCTTTGTCAAATGCGGGAACCCTGCACAATCGGCTGGTCTCACTTCGTAAACATTGCACATGTTAGTTTCCAGGTCAAGAAACTGGCAAGGCGTAGTTTTATTTAACCATTTAAGGGTACCCCTCTCCTTTTTAAGCCATTTCTTTTTCATTTCATCCGGGCTGATCTTTAAATAAGAAGCGATCCTTTTAATGTCGGCATTCTTATAAGTAGGGGTCATTGTTTTACAGCAATTGGCGCAGGACAAACAATCTATTCCTTCCCATGCATTGTTGCTTGCTTTTATTGCAATACTTTGCAGGCCTCGTGGAGAGTTTCTTTTTAAGCGGGTTATAAATCTAAAAAGAGGCTTTAACCGACGTGGTTCTTTAACAACTTTCATGTGAATAAGGTTATACTTGCAAACATGCAAGGTATAAGAAAAACTTTGCCAAACAGAATGCCTTGCTATTTTTGTTACATAAAAAACAAGATCAATGAGAAATATTTTTCCGCTTATCATATCAGTAATGCTTTTTTCCTGTGGCAATAATTCAGGAAAAGCAAAAACGTTTTGTGAAATAACATGTCAAAAGGATACAATTAAATTTATTGAAGAAGCTCATCAGCTTAAGCCATACATCTATATCAGCGCTACGAATTGCCTGCCAGATTCTGTTATCTGGAGCTATAGCGGTCTTGGCACCAACCGCAAGCTTTCATTCGATGATTTTGGAGGACATAAATTCAATTTGAGCCCGGAATACATGAGTTGTTATTTCAATGACACCAGCTATGCCTGGCTCTTATTTAATGATTGCAGCAATGGCCGTGGTTATTTTGCCAAGATCCCCTTTAATAAAAGTCAAAACATTCAAAGAAAATCAAGTGCCCTTAATAAGTTTGATCCCAAATTTGCCGTAGCGGATGGATTAGTTGCTTATACAGACAGGGGAAACATTTTTGTTGAGGAGATGGCTACTGGTAAAACAGCAATGATGACTTTTGGTAAAACGCTTGCCGAGCTTGATTACGATGCCATGCATGAATTTATCGATTCAGTAAATATTACCCCTACCCATATATGGGCAAAAATTCTGAGAGGAAATAACTGGGAGACAGTTGAAAAGGATATTACACTAGAAGTTAAAAAGTGATTGACTAAGTTTTGGTAATCAATCTTGTCATTTTTAATGCGCATTGGAATTTGTAATTTGATCTTTGGAATTTTCAATAAATGTGGGAACCTTACAAAAAAGGATTTAAAGCTTACTTGCAACTTGAAAGATCTCTTTCAGATAATTCAGTGGAAGCATATATTCGGGATATTGAAAAGCTGACAGATTATCTTCAGCATTCAGGCACATTAAAAAACCCATCCGAACTTAAGCTAACCGATCTGCAGAGTTTCATTAAATGGATCAGCGAGTTGGGGATGTCGCCCACTTCCCAGGCAAGAATTATTTCAGGTATAAAATCTTTTTATAAATATTGCCTGATCGAACAGATCAGTAAGATCGATCCCACTACCCTTCTCGAAACGCCAAAACTTAAAAGAGCATTACCAGATACATTAAGCTTTGATGAGATCGAGAGTATGATCGCAGAAATAGATCTTAGCAAACCAGAGGGAGGTCGAAATAAGGCAATACTAGAAACACTTTATAGTTGCGGGCTGCGTGTAAGTGAATTAGTGAATCTTAGAATCTCGCAATTATATTTTGATGTCGGTTTTATAAGAGTGCTTGGCAAAGGCGATAAAGAAAGATTGGTGCCGGTTGGCAGCAGCGCCGTTAAATATGTGAACATCTATCTTAAAAATATTCGTATGCATATTCCTGTAAAACCTGGCAATGAAGACTTTGTTTTTCTCAATCGTCGCGGAAGCAAGCTTACAAGAGTGATGATCTTTCTTATTATAAAAGAGCTGACAAAAAAAGCAGGAATAAAAAAAACAATTTCGCCACATACATTTCGTCACAGCTTTGCAACGCATTTGGTAGAAGGTGGTGCCAATCTACGTGCCGTGCAGGAAATGCTCGGTCATGAGAATATTACAACCACACAGATCTATACACATCTCGATCGTGAATTCCTGAGAAAGACCTTAGAGCAATTTCATCCTGCATTTAAGTGATTTGATTTTATGTACCCAGCATTTGTAATTCTGATCATCGTCCCTTGCGACGCTCCTTTCATCGTTCTCCTCATTATTGAGCAATTACGTCGCAGTTTATCCAGAGCGAAGCGAAGGATCGCACTCTTGTACTTTACCAAATCCATTCAACAATGAAACAAAAAAAATACCCCCGACGATGCGAGGGCTTTTTGTGTTATGGCTAAGAAAAGATTGCTTGGCAAGCAATTCTGGTTTGAAAATAATAATGGATCTTTTTATTTGCAACAAAAACTCCCTAAGTAAAATTACCGCCTATTGAATGATAATTTTCTCAGTATGTTTTTTGCCTGACTTTTTGCTTGTTATTCGAATAAAATAGGCACACGTCATAATCATTGGAATATTAAATGAATTGGAATTATTTTCAGTTTCAAATACTAAAGTTGTAGAATGAATTATTTGTCCGTTTTGGTTTATTAGATCAGCCTGGTATTCCCCTGCTTCTGCTTTATTCAACTCAATCTTCATCAAACTTCCTGCTGAAACTGGATTAGGATAAGCTTTAAAGAACCTATCAGAACTGTCCTTAAAGATTCTTTGAAACAATTTTATAGGTTGCTTTTTCTTTCTGATACTAAAGCCAACCACCACTATTTCGCCGGCAGTAGCCGTTACCATTGGAACCAACTCGACATTACACCGGCTTTCCGTTTTATTTGTATCAATTATTAATTCTTTAGTCTCAAAACCAACACTCGAAAAAATAAGAGTTGTCTTTGGTTGATTTAGAAAAGGATCAATACTGAAATTTCCATTTGCATCTGTAGCAACACCAGATTTCGTTCCTTTGATTACAACTGTAGCATAAGGGATTGCTCCACCTTTTTCATCTACCAATTTTCCTGTTATTCTTTTTGATTTATTCATATCTGGTTTATCACTGCAACTTTCATTTAGATTTTTTCCATTCTTATTTGAATCAACTAAAACAGTATCACCCAGGAATCCTGTTTGTCCTTGTGCTTTTGCCTTTGAAGTAAAAAGAAATGCAGGTATAATAAGCTGCAAAAAATACTTAATCCATGGAAGCCTTTTCCGTGGAATTTCAAAATCTCTTTCTAATTGATCATTATAAAATCTTCCACAAACAGAGCCGGTCGCTTGTTTCTTAAAAAAAGCAATTAACTGAGCATCACTCATGCCTGTAAAATCATGAACAGTTTTTTTACATGAGTCACAAAAACGTCCTTTATCACCAGGTGTCATTTTATCCCAGTCCTCGTGGCAAGGTTCGGGAATTTGTAGTTGAAATTTCTTTGACATAAGCAGGAGTTTTATTGAATGATCAATTTATCAGCCTTAATAAGTTTATTATTCTCATCGATTAATTGAATTGAATAAGCACCCGAAGCCAATCGAGAATCTATAGAATAATTTATCTTATTTAAACCCTTCATCGATATGTATTCCTTCATTTCAATCGACTTACCATCTAAAGAAAATAGATTTAGTATTATCTTTTCCGCCTTCGTATTTTCAAATTGAATGTTTACTTGCTGAGAACGCAAAACTGGATTGGGATAAATCTTTACTCCTTTTTCGACGTCAGTAACAACTTTTGATTTATCAGAAATAACCACTACTCCTGAATTGCCGCAGGCAATCGTTCTTTCAACAGCGTAAGTCAGATCACGGCATGTTATTGATCGCCCCGAAGTAACAACAACTTCCTGCAAGTCAGCATAGTTCCTACGAAGTGAAACTGAATATCCTTTTTTCAAAATTGAAGCATTAACTGAAGCCTTATAAGTTTTATAGCCAATGCTACTAACTTGCAATTCATAGTTTGTTCCAGGCTTAATATCATTTATTATAACCTGCCCTAATGAATCCGATAGCGATCGTCTTGAATTTTTATTATGCTTACCATAAAAAAGATCAACAGTTGCAGATGGAAGCGGTTCACCAGTCACAGCATCTTTTATTTTAATTGTTCGCTTGTTTTTAGTTGTAATAACAATAACACCCGATACACCACGGCTGCCAAATAATGTAGTTGCCTCTGAACCCTTTAATACTGTAATGTTTTCAATATCGTTGGGATCAATATTTTTGAGCTCAAATTTTTCCGCAACTATCCCATCAATAACAATAAGAGGCACGGCATACGAATTTGAATAACCGCATCTTATTCTAATAATAACTGGTTCAGTATTAGGAGTAGTTATTGGAAGTTGCCTGCTTAGAATTTTTAATCCTTGAATCTTAAGATTACTTGAATCCTGCGCATACACAGCTGTGGATAATAAAAGCAGGCAAAAGAATAGCGTAGAAATATGTCTCATAGATTTGATTTTGGTTTCAATAAGGAGCCCTGTACATACAAGGCTCCGGTATTTAACTGGATTTTTCCATGTACCAACTAGTTTATAGCTTAATGATGCTTCTATTTTCACATTTACATAAATAGGAACAACCATTTTTCTTGCTAATTTTAAGAATTGGCTTTTTTAAAGAATATATCATCCACTAACCAAAGCGATACTGAACTGGTATTAGCTTACCGGCAATCCGACGATCTGAAAGTCCTGGGAGAATTATACCAACGATATATGGAGCTTGTGTATGGTGTATGCCTGAAATACCTGAAAGAACCTGAGCTGGCACAGGATGCAGTTATGCAGATATTCGAAGAACTGGTATCAAAATTGAAAAAACATGAAGTGGATAACTTTCGTGGCTGGCTGCACCAGGTAGCGAAAAATTATTGCCTGATGCAACTCAGAACACCGAAGAACTTAAAAACAGTAGCACTTCCGCCATTACTTATGCAAAATGAAGAAGATGTGCATCTGAATGGCGTGATGGAAAAAGAGGAAAATTTCCAAAAACTGGAAAAATGTATTGCCTCTCTTTCCGACGAACAAAGAACGATGATAAAACTATTTTATCTTGACGGAAAATGTTATAACGAGATCGTGGAAATAACCGGGCTGGAATGGAATCATGTACGCAGCTCCATTCAAAATGGAAGAAGAAATCTGAAACTTTGTATGGAAAAGAAAGAAACAATAAATAAAGAAATTTAGAGATCTTGAAATTTGAGATAATAAGTGTCTGAAGAAAAAAACATAATAAACTATACAGCCGCTGATATTGAAAAGTATTGGAAGGGTAATCTTAGCCCTGCCGAAATGCATGCAATGGAAAAAGCGGCAATGGACGATCCCTTTCTTGCCGATGCACTAGAAGGTTACAAGAACGCAAGCTTAGCCGATTTAGATTCATTAAAAGAAAGACTTGATAAAAGGGTTAGTGCCGTTGTTCCGATCATAAATTTTAACCGTAAGCGATTTACGTGGGTAAGAGTCGCTGCTGCGGTCATTATTATCGTTGGAGTTGGCTTATTGATTCAGCAATTAGTTTTTAATGATCGTAACAAGAATTCTATTGCCATTATAGAAAAAGATGATAAAAAGCCAGAGAGGGTTACGATTAAAGATCAGGTAATGCCAGACTCCGTAAATAAAGATGTACCGACACAATCTGGCTCAGTGGCGAACAAGCAGGAACAACAGGCTTCAACTTCTCCAAACGCAGAAAGTTATGTTTATACAAATCCAGACACGATCAAGAAAACCAGCGAGAGAGATGTTGTGTTGAAAAAAACAGAAAATCAAAGTGCACCAGTAGTCAACGCACAAGTAATTGCAAACGCAGAAATAAAAGATGAATCAGTAAAATCTAAATCTGAAGGAAGAAGCTTAAATGATACTTCTAAAAGTTTAAATGAGAAAAATCTCAATTCATCACCAACAGCTACCAGGGCAAAAGCCAACCAGGCATATTATGAAAACGACAAACTAAGTGAAGCTGCGGTCGCTTTAAACAATAGATATATTTATCGGGTTGTCGATGCCCAAAATAACCCCGTGCCTTTTGCCAATGTGATGAACACACGGGATAATGTAGGCACGTATACTGATATCAGGGGTAATTTCAATCTTGTTTCAAGTGATAGTATTTTACATGTCCAGATAAGATCTCTTGGATATGATGCCGCCAATTATAAACTCGTTCCTTCGAATGCTCCATCCGGCGACCTGGTTTTAAAAGAAGATGAAAGGAAAGAAACATTTTCTCAAAATAGAAAAGTAGTAAGCAGTCTTTCAAGAAAGGATAGTGCAGAAATTGAAGAGCCCGAAGTAGGCTGGGGATATTATAATACGTATGTGGCAAACAATATTCAAATCCCTGAAAAGGTTCGTCCCAAAAACACCCGCAGTGATGTTGAGCTTAGTTTTGATATAGATAAAACAGGTCAACCTATAAATATCAAAGTAACAAGGTCATCACAATGTAAAAAATGTGATGATGAAGCGATCCGGCTTTTGAAAGAAGGCCCTAAATGGAAGCGAAAAGGAAAAAAATCAAAAGGCACCATTTCGATAGCGGTGGATCAGAAATAGGATGATAAATTGTTAACGTACTTCCTGATAAAAGGCTATTATCTATTCCCCTATCTTTGTCGTCCAAAAACAAATTGTCATCATGAAAAAATTATTTTTATTTATTGCAGCTTCATACATATTTTTTTCAACTGAAGCTCAGCAACTGACTACACCTCAACCTAGTCCAACGGCAAACATTAAACAGAATTTTGCTTTATCAAACATTGAAATTTCATATTCGCGACCTGGTATGAAAGGACGCAAAGTTTTTGGCGACCTTGTCCCTTACGGTAATGTATGGAGAACCGGCGCTAACAATGCAACCACTATCACTTTTGGCGAAGAAGTAACAATTGGTGGTAAAAAAGTTGCCGCAGGAAAATATGGTTTACTTACAATTCCAAATGCAAACGAATGGACTATCATTATTACAAAACAACTGGATGTAACAAGCCCTTCAGCTTACAAACAAGACCAGGATGTAGTGAGAGTTGCTGCGAAGCCAGCTACCACTCCATTCACAATTGAAACATTCATGATCACTGTTGATGATATAAAAAGTAACAGCTGTTCTATAGGAATGGGATGGGAGACCACCTGGGTTAGTTTTGAAGTAACTGCTGATGTTGACAGTAAAGTAATGGGGCAGATCAAAAACACTATGGAAGGTGACAACAAGCCTTATTTCAATGCTGCTCTCTATTATATAGATAATGGTAAAGACCTGAACAAAGCTGTTGAATGGCTGGACAAGGCTTATGCTCAAAATCCTGAAGCATTCTGGGTATTGTATCAAAAAGCCCGTGCACAAAAGATGCTTGGTAAAAAGACTGATGCTCTTGCTACTTCAAACAAGTCAATCGACCTTGCAAAAAAGGCCAAGAACGATGACTATGTTTCTTTGAATGAAAAGTTGCAAAAGGAAATGAAGTAATATCTCTTCAGAAAATATTTAAAACCCTGCTTATGGCAGGGTTTTTCTTTTTGCCATTATGGGCTGCAAGAAAAGTGCAAAAAGAACAACACCAAAAGCACCTATAGGATTCAACCAGAGAAATGCCAGGCCGAATACTTTTAATTTAGCGGGGATATAAATAGCAAAGATCAAAAGCTGTGTCAATACTGTTGCATAAAAAACTGCCGACCCGTTTGTGATCCTTTTAAAAAACAATGCTACAAGGAAAACGCCAAGAATTGGTCCATAAAAAATGGATCCAAGTTCATTTACAGTTTCAATAAGACTATTCCCCAGGTTATATGAATACATCGCAACGATCACACAAAAAATACCCCATAATAGTGTATAGCGCTT
>DATDCP010000386.1:0-2169 GCA_036524255.1 Chitinophagaceae bacterium | reverse complement strand
TATAAAAATATTGCGTGAATATGAACGGGGAGTTATTTTTCGCCTGGGACGTTTGATTGGGGGTACTGGAATTAAGGGCCCAGGACTTATCCTGCTAATACCGGTTATTGATAAAATGGTTAAAGTAAGTTTGCGAACTATTGTACTTGATGTGCCGCCGCAGGATATTATCACATCAGACAATGTTTCTGTTAAAGTAAATGCCGTTGTTTATTTCCGGGTGATAGAACCACAGAAAGCAATTGTACAGGTGGAAAATTTCTTAGCAGCCACTTCACAAATTTCACAAACCACATTACGCAGCGTATTGGGCCAATCGGAGCTTGATGACCTGCTGTCACAAAGAGAAAAAATAAATCACAGGTTGCAACAGATCATCGACTCACAAACAGATCCATGGGGTGTAAAGGTTACGAATGTAGAAGTAAAACAAATTGATCTGCCGCAGGAAATGCAGAGAGCTATGGCTAAGCAAGCTGAAGCAGAAAGAGAACGCCGTTCAAAAGTAATTGCAGCTGAAGGAGAATTCCAGGCTTCGCAACGTTTAGCAGATGCGGCAAAAATTCTTGCCGGTGAGCCCAGCGCTTTAACGCTTCGTTACCTGCAAACACTTCGGGAGATCGCTACAGAAAATAATTCAACAACCATATTCCCTGTTCCAATCGATTTGCTGAAGCCTTTTTTAAAAAATAGCGGGAGTAATGGGTCATGAATCGTAGACTATTAGTTAAGTTCAACTATTTGATCTTTTCAAATTCGTAATTAGGTTTTATATGTTTATTCAGGAACTCACCTTTTGAAGAAGCAGCTCTCATATCCTTATAAACTTTTTCCGGTACCTTTTTATAATCATATATACTTCCGGAAACATAGATCACCCGGAGTGTTGAAGTAGTAGCATCGTATCTTATCGCAGCAACAACTGAAGATGGCATAACATAACTGTTGATCATTTTTTATAAAATAAAAATGATGCCAGTAAGGAAAATGCTTAATAGAAGATCCAAATGATAAAACCCTTCGATAAAATCAGGATACCTGCAAGAAGTATACTAGAAAAGTAAAGTGACTATTAAAAATTATATCCAACACTTGCCGCGGCAAATGCCTGGATATAACCACTTCCCACGAGAGGTGTAAATCCCACCCGCCATGAAAATCCTCCATTCACCGGTTGACGACGATACATAAAAGAAAATGTTCCGAACAATTGTGTTCTGTGGTCCTCATTATTACTACCATAAGAATCAAAATTCATAATGTTCAGTTTTTTGGTAACATAAGTTATACCACCTCCCACTTCAAAACTGTGTGGAGAATTATTCTTTCCAAAAATATAATTGAGCTGAACCGGGAAAGTGATCGCAGATTGCAGATCACCGTCGTAATATATACCAGTAGTTGGATCATAATAATCGTCATAAGCACTAACGAATCCAATACCAATTCTTCCACCAAGTCCCAGGCGGGACTGCTTAAATCTTGTATCATAATTTGCAGAAAAAACAATACCAGGGCCACCTAGCTCAGCAATAAAAGAAGATTTTCCAATAGACGCTGGTTTGTCATCCTGCGAAAAAATAAAAGTTGAAACAAAAAGTAATAAGCAAAGAGTGAGTATCTGCTTCCTCATAACAAAAAAGTTTAGGTTAACGAGCAATAAAGTGCAAATTAGAAACTACAATCCAAAAAGTTTGTTAAGTAAATACCGTAATAAGGTGAAAGTTATTGAAAGTCCTTATGAACGCCCTCTTTTATTTTCGTTGCTGCAGGAATAAAGGATTTGGCAGAAATAAAAATTTCTACATAAATAATTTTTCCCGGCTACAAATTTTAATACCCGTTAAAAAACGGGTATTAAAATGGTTTTATTCTGTAGGGATCTTTTTCTTTTTTTACTGATTAACCAGTTTGTCTTTGAAAATAATATTTCCATTCTCATCTTTTACTGAAAGCATGTACATCCCTTTACTAATAGTTGATGGCAGCTCTATTGTATGAGTAATGGTTCCTCCATTGTGTTTAATTTGTTGCTTGAATATCTCCTGTCCGTTGGCGCCAAATATGTTTAACTTATAATTGCCACGGCCAAGATCACTTCCCTGGAGTAAAACAGTTCCATTCACTATAGGATTTGGATAAAGGCTCAATCCTTTAATGGTTTTATTC
>DATDCP010000385.1:0-11547 GCA_036524255.1 Chitinophagaceae bacterium | reverse complement strand
ATAAATATTCTCTTGACTGGCTCTTATTGTCTGCCCAGTCATTCCAGGAATCTCAGCTTAAGCAGGAAACAGTAAGCCACGCAGGAGCGGTTGGCGTTATGCAGGTTTTGCCCAGAACTGCTGCGAGCCCTCCAATCAGTATTCCTAATGTTAGAAATTCTGAAAATAATATCCATGCCGGCGTAAAATATATGCGCTATTTAATTGATAATTATTTTGAGAGTGAACGAATAGATTCTTTGAATATGCATCTTATGGCACTGGGAGCCTACAATTGCGGACCTGGCAATATGAGAAAATTAAGGCGTGAGGCAAAAGAACGTGGGCTGAATGAAAATGTATGGTTTAATAACGTAGAGATGATGGCGGCACGATATATTGGGAGGGAAACGGTCCAGTATGTGAGCAATATTTACAGATATTATTGGTCTTACCAGGCGCTTCAAAACTTTAAAGATTCAAGAGATCAAAAAAATTCTCAATAAAAAAAAGTTTCTAACTAGAGAGTAAAAGAGAACCGGCCGCAGAAGGCGGCCGGTCGATCGGACTTATTGGTTATCTGAGCGTATATAAGACATTTTTATTTCGGGCCTAAGAAGTTAAAACAGGGTACGGGCCAGGCAGAGTAATTCTCTCGTTAAGCCTTAGCATCCTTCTTCAAAATTTTTCCATTCTTATCGATCAAGACCCTTGCAGTAGCTTCTCCTTTCTCCAGTTTAATTTCATAGACAGTCCTGTTTTTATCATTCTCTTCATCAATAGATGTTATTTTATAACCTGCATAGCTGTTTTTAAGAGTTTTCTTTACAGGATCGGGAAGCATTGTTGAATCTTCAATAATTGATGTTGATCCGATCCAATTATTATTTCTATCCCACCATGACCAAAAATTCCTGTTATCTACTTTATAGTTTACAGCATAATAAGAAGAATCCATAGAAGGCCATCCTGTCCATTCCCAATTGATCCTTTCATAAGGTTTATATGCAGACCAGCTTACATCTGTAGCATTCGGATATTTAGTTTGAAATGCCACCCTGGTGTTATCGGGAGGATTATATTCAGGAATTACGGCTGGAGTAGCATTAGTAGTAGGTGCGACGTCAGTTGTTTTTTCATTGTAGGTCGTATCTGTTGTGCTATCTCCACATGCAGCTAGCAAAAATCCACTAGCAACAATCACTATCCAATTCTTTTTCATAGTTGGTCTTTTTTATTAGAAGTTTTTAAATAGGGGCAAATGATATGCCATGCCATTTTATAAGTATGATTGCGAATTTCTGGTTGTAAATCTTATTCCTTAGATAATAAGGCCAAAAGTCTGGGGAAATGTCTCTACAATTAGGTTAAAAAAATTCAAAGTGATGGCAAGGTAATTGTCCCGTTTTAAATAAATAAATTCTTATGATAAAGCGGGACGGTTGTAGCATTTCTGTATGGCAGGAAAGTGTAGACGAATACCTGTCAACGAATCAAATAGATTCCACTAAAATATATGATGTGGTGATCGTGGGCGGCGGTATTACAGGTATAAGTACTGCATACCATTTACAAAAAGCAGGTATGAACTGTCTTTTGTTGGAAGCTCATGAGCTTTGTTTTGGTACAACTGGTGGTACCACGGCACATATCAATACTTTGCTGGATGTACCGTATTCAACAATAGAAAAAAATTTCAGTAAAGAAAAATCCAGGCTCGTAGCCGAATCAGTAAAGGAAGCTGTAAATACAATTCGTGATACTGTGTATAAAAATAATATTGATTGTGATTTCAAAACAACTTCGGCAACATTATTTGCACAAACCGATAAACAAAAAGACGAGCTTGGCAAGATCAGTACGGCAACTGGTGATGCCGGTATTAAAAATGATTTTATAAACAAAATAAGTATTCCCATTAAGTTTTTAAAAGCAATGCAGGTAGATGAACAAGCCAAATTTAATCCTGTTCGTTATGTATACAGTTTGGCGAAGGAGTTTGAAAAAGCCGGGGGAGTGATCTTTCAACAATGCCGTTTTGTCTCAGCTGATGAAAACGAAAACGTATCTATTGAGACAAGTAACGGAAAATATTCCGGGAGGTTTTTAATTTATGCAACACATATTCCTCCAGGCGTTAACCTTTTGCATTTCCGGTGCGTGCCTACGCGTAGTTATGCAATGGCAGTTATATTAAAGAATGAGGAGTACCCGGAAGATCTTTTATATGATATGTATGACCCTTACAATTATTATCGTTCACAGAAAATTGATGGACGCAAATATTTTATCGTAGGTGGGTACGATCATAAAACCGCTCATGAAGAGAACCAGGAATACCGTTTTTTGAAACTTGAATCGCATATTCGAAAATATTTTGATGTTAAAGAGATCGCCTATAAATGGTCTTCGCAATATTATGAGTCACCTGATGGTCTTCCTTATATAGGTCAACTCCCGGGACATGATAAAATATTTGTTGCAACTGGCTTTGGAGGAAATGGGATGCCTTATAGTACAGTTGCCGCATTACTATTAACTAAGATGATCACCAATCAGGACAGTCCTTATAAAGATCTTTATGATCCGAACAGGTTAAAACCTGTTGCAGGCTTTACAAATTTTGTCAGTCACAATGTTGACGTAGTTAAACAGTTTGCAAGCAAATGGTTTTCTCATGAAGACCTGCATGAGCTGGCAGAACTTGCAACAGATGAGGGTAAGATCGTAAACTTCAAAGATGAAAAGATCGCTATCTATAAAGATAAAAATGGAGGCATACATGCTTTGAGTCCAACCTGTACCCATGTCGGCTGTGAAGTAAAATGGAACAATGCCGAATTAACATGGGATTGTCCATGTCACGGTGCCCGCTATTCCTATGACGGTCGTGTAATGAATGGACCGGCTACTAAAAATTTGACAAAAGCTAATATTCGCAAATTAATTTCTAAAGAGGATTAAAATGAAAACTGCTTTAAGGAAATCAATCAGGAAAAAAGAACGCCAAAAAAAACGATTGGCTCTTACGAAACTATTAAAGATTATAATGGAACGCAATATGTAGGGATGCAAATAGGCCGGAGTCATAAATGGTATTATGATAAAGGTGAATGGAAAGATAAAAAGATCACACCTGATCTTTGGGAAATAAGGTACGCGGTAACCAAACGAAGAGCTGGAAAATGGCCGAAGGGATCTGGTGCGCCAATTGGTACCGGTTATCACTGGTATATTTTGGCTCACCAGGAGGTTATAAAATTAAATGCAGATGATTACACAACAGTTTTGTCCGGATTAAAATATAAAATAGCACACAAAAGAGCAGCAAAAGGAACTGGAGTGCTTCTGTTTCGACACAACGCAAAACTCTATTGAAATTTTTAAAAGAAATGGTGGCACAACTTGAAAAAGAACCTGTGCCTATAAAATTTACATACAAAGATGTCGAATATAAAGGTGAAGGAATTCCTGTTCCAGGTGCATGCAGCAATGGTGTATGTTATGACCTTGATATAAATCTTAACGGAAGACATGTTGGTATGTCGCATCGGTTAAAAAATAGCTGGAAGATAGAAGGAGTGGGCGATGAAAAATTTGTCGAAGCCATTGGTGAAGTTGTAACACTATGGTATGAATAAGACCATCATATTTTCTTAAATTAATTATTTGTCAAAATTTCCACACAATGTGAATCTTTTTGCACAAAGATTTCACTTAGTATTTTGTATTTATAAAGGAATAAAATTTTTTTTGCTCCCATCTTCAGAACAAACATGCCATTCAAGTTTTGTTTCTGCTTATCAAATAAAAATTTCTGATCTTGATTTTATAAAACCAGTCGGGCATATTTGTTGTTTCCCGTTTTTTATTCTTAACATTTAAAACTTAATCTATGATTAGCACACGACGTAGGCGTTATGCCAATATGGAAGATGATAATCGGAATCGTTCCGGAGGTTACGGCCAAACCGGACAACGTTATCAGCACGAGGAAGAGGATTATGATGATGAAGATTATGACAACGAGGATTATGATGACGAGGAAGATGAGGGTGACAACATTAGAGGTCAGCGTCATCAAGAAGATTACGATGATGAAGATTATGATGATGAGGATTATGATGAAGATGAGGGAGACGATTATGAAGATGCGGGCAGAGGTAGCAGAGGAAATTATGGAAACATGAGGGGTCAATATGACAATGAGAATGGTTATGGCAGAAGTTCCCGCGGTCGCTATAGTGATGATGAAGATGACGACTATGGCCGGGGGCAGAGAGGTGGAAGAAGTGGAAGTTATGGTTTTTCAGGTCGTCGTTCACGCAGAGGATTTGGTGCTATGAGTCCTGAAAGAGTTAGACAATTAGCAAGAAGAGGAGGTCAGGCATCCGGACGAAGCAGAAGAGATGATGATCGCAGAGGATCTAATGGAAGATCAGAAAGTCGTTCTGGTCGCAGAAGCCAGCGTGGTGGTTCCAGCCGTAGTAGTTCGGGCCGTGGAGGTAGTTCATCAAATGGACGTAGCAGAAACAGCTCAAACAGCAGATCATCTTCACGCAGTTCAGGCAGCGGTCGCAGTGGTTCTTCAAATGGACGCAGCAGTTCTTCAAACGGACGCAGTAGTAGTTCGTCATCAAGGAGACGCAGCGGTTCTTCAAGCAACGGAAGACGTGGTCGCAAAAAAAGTAGTTCTTCTTCAAGCAGATGATATCTGCATTGAAACCATAATGGAAAATAGAGCTTCGGCTCTATTTTTCTTATCTCATGACTTTTAAAAAATATTTTATGGCAACAAAAACCGCAACCAGTTCAAATGGTCAGAAAAAAGGCAGCCAGTTGGAAAAATTTTTCCATGATCAGTTAAAAGATATTTATTATGCCGAACAACAACTGTTAAAGGCATTGAACGAAATGAAATCAGCTTCCACAACGGAAGAATTGGAAGATGCTTTTGACCATCATCACAAACAAACCGAGCGCCAGGTAAAAAGATTAGAAAAAGTATTTCAATTATTAGGCGAAAAACCAGAAGGCAAAAAATGTGAGGCAATGGATGGCCTGATCAGGGAAGGAAAAACTATTATTAATGAAACAAAGGAGGGAAGCATGACAAGGGATGCTGCTCTTATTATTGCTGCTCAAAAAGTAGAGCATTATGAAATAGCAACTTATGGAGGCCTGGTACAGCTTGCAATAACACTTGGAAAAAACAGGGTGGCATCTTTACTTGATAAAACATTACAAGAGGAAGAGGAAACAGATCGCCAGTTAACCGATATAGCCGAATCATATATCAATTTCCAGGCAGAAGAGGAAGATGAAAGGAGCAATGAACCAAAGACAGAATCTATGTCTATGACTAACTCTTCCTTTTAAAATGTGTTGATACCATTAAAACATCCATTTACAAGCCATCATTTTTTAAATCTAAATTTTATTTTATGGCAAAATATTCAAAAAAGGCCGGGGAGAAAGTTGAAAAAGTAATGCGTGAAAAGAAAAGAGGAACACTGAAAAGCGGCAGTGGGAAAAAAGTTACAAGTCGTAAACAGGCAATAGCGATCGGTCTATCTGAAGCTCGTAAGGCCGGCGCAAAAGTCCCAAAGAAAAAAGGAACTGGCAGAAAAAAGAGCAGCAGCAAATAAGTGAAATACAGTCACTTTTATTTTAATATCGTCACCGATGCCAGAAGGACCTTCTATTTTTATCTTAAAAGAACTAATTACTCCGCTATTTAAAAGAAAAAAAATAATAGAAGCTTTTGGGAACGCAAAGATTGAGATGCGTCAATTGAAAGGCAAAAAAATAAGTGACATACGATGCTGGGGAAAACAATTATTGATATACACCAATGAAGAAATAATCAGGATCCATCTATTGATGTTTGGCTCATATAGCATTGATGAAAATAAAAAACCTGCCCGAAGTTTAAGGCTTGGTCTTAGAGTTACTAACCATGTTCTTTATTTTTATAATTGTTCAGTAAGATTACTTTCGCAGGATGCTAATGACCTTTATGATTGGCAAGCAGATGTTTTAAGTGATGAGTGGGATCCATTAAAGGCAAGAGGAAAATTAAAAGCTAAACCGGATACTTTGATCTGTGATGCATTACTTGATCAGCAAATTTTTTCCGGCGTTGGTAATATTATTAAAAATGAAGTTTTATATCGTATAAAACTCCATCCTGAAAACGTAATTGAGTGTATCCCTGCATCAAAGCTTTCTGCAGTTATAAAAGAGGCCCGTAATTATAGTTTTGATTTTTTAAAATGGAAAAAGGAATTTACATTGAAGAAACACTGGCTGGCTCATACAAAAAAAAATTGTTTAAGGTGCAATCTGGCTATTATTAAAAAATATTGTGGAAAAACAAAAAGACGAACTTTCTTTTGTAGCGGATGCCAGGTACGGTATAACTAGTCATTATTGATTGTTCATTAAATATTTCTTTAGCAAATTGGCATTCTTAATTGCTGCAGGCGTGGCCGTATTGTTAAAGAAGATATATGCTTTAGCGACATTTTTATTTCCGAGTATTGAATCAGCAATTATTTTAAGCTCCTTTTTTTTGTAAGCTGAATAATATAAACGAGGCTTTCCATGAAATCGATAGTAGGCGATCGGGCTTGTTTTGATCGGATCATTAGGTAGACCGGGATAATCTATTCCGCAGAATATCAGATTTTCTTTTTTAAATCTGGTAAATACACTGGGTGTCCACCAACTAACATCTCGGAACTCAATCACATTTTTGAATTCTTTATACATACTTTTTACGATCAGGTCCAGCCGATCTTTTGTATAAGCGTATTTAGGAGGCAATTGGAAAAGTACAGGTCCCAATTTCTCTTTTAAACCTTTTGTGACCAATGTATAAAAATCGTCGATAAGCCTGGAACAACCTGAAAATTTTTTATAATGAGTGATCAGACGGGGAACCTTTACAGCAAAACTAAAGTTATCAGGAGCTGTATTATACCATTTTTCCAAAGAACTTAAAATTGGAAAACGATAGAACGAAACATTTAACTCGAGGGTATTAAATTTATGAGTATAAAACTTAAACCATTCTTTTTGGGGAAGTGATCCGGGGTAAAAAATTCCCTTCCACTCTTTATAATGAAACCCCGAGCAGCCAATTTGCCAATTTATTTTAATCATAAGATTTTAGAATTCGTCCAAAAAAAAAGAGCTTCGGCGAAGCCGAAACTCTCTTGTAAATGTTTCTCTTCCCTGCGCCAGCATTACCTGGTTCAGGTTCGATGGGTATTATCTCAGAATAAAAAATCGTTTCCGATTTAATTTTAATCAAACACCCCAAAGAAACTTACAATAATAAGCATTAAAAAATCATGCCAGTAAGAGATTATGTGCAAAAATGATTTCATTTTTTGTTTACTGATGGCACGATTTCCGATACACTTATACCGGAAATAAATTTTTAATCAAATGTTTTTGTATGAAAAAGATTTTTGCTTTGCTGCCAGCGTTTTGTTTTATGCTTCTAGCATGTAATGATACGGATGATGACACTACTGAAAGTACTACAAATACAAGTACTAGTACAAACACAACCACTGATGCAAATGTCACAACAACAAGTACTGTTGTAACTGATGAAAAAAGTTCTGAATTTCTTAAAAAGGTCACTAATTCAGGGATGGCTGAAATACAATTAGCTAAGCTTGCACAGCAAAAAGCGACTATAGATGCAGTTAAAAATTTTGCGGCAATGCTGGAGAGAGATCATACTTCAGTAAACCAGCAAGTTAAAAATTTTGCCGATCAGCGAAACGTGGCACTACCTGCAACTATATCGGATGATAAACAAAAAATGTATAATGATATGGATAAAAAGACAGGTAAAGCATTTGATAAAGACTATATATCAATGATGGTCAAAGCCCATAATGATGGAGTTTCTTTATTTGAGGATACAAGATCAAATGCATCGGATATTGATGTTAAGAATTTTGCTGATAAAACCTTACCGACTTTAAAAATGCATCTTGATTCAGCAAAAGCCATTCAAAAAAGATATTGGTGAGTTTATTGTTTTTTGATCAATTTTTTAATTCATTAAAATATAGGCTATGGCAAAGGATATTAAAAAAAATCCGCCACCAGATAGATCAATAAATAAAGAACCGGAACAGGAACCCAATACATCTCCTTCTACTGGCCAGCATGAACCAGATATACAAGATGAAAAATTAAAAAGGAAACATGGTAACAGGCCGCGGGGAAGAGATGATATTAATCCGGAAGAAATTCCGAATGGTAATCCTGAAGAATATCATGATGGAGCTCCGGTTGAAGAAAAATCGCCTCGGGTATCAAATAATCTTTAACGTAAAACCGATTTTATGAAAAAGATAGGGTTTGCAGGAATGGTACTATGTGCGACAGCAATAATTTACAGTTGCTCTTCTCCTGCATATGTTGAAAAAGATAGCAGCACTGATCTGTCTAATTATAAGACCTATGCGTGGGTAGATGTAAAAGCAAGTGAGAACGATGCTTCAAGCCGGGCTACAGCTTTTGCCGATCTAAGTGTTCATAACTCAGTAAATGCAGAGCTTAATAAATGGGGTTGGCAGGAAGTAACAGATAACCCGGATGTATTAGTAAGCTATGATGTATTGGTGGAAAGAAATGTAGAAACACAAAGTGACCCGGTATATTCTCAACCGTATAGTCGCTTTTATTATAACCCTTATACAAGAAGATGGTCAACTATTTATTACCCTTCGCAATTTCTGGGATACCAGCAATACCAGGTTCCTGTGAGGGAAGCAACAGTTACTATAACCATCATGGATGCTGATACAGATAAAAGGATATGGCAGGGATGGACGACAGAGAGATTAAGTGGAGGCCTTAGTGACCTGGATGTAAAGAAAAGCGTTCGAAATATTTTTAAGGAATCAGGAAACACTGCACCATAGCTTTTGAAATTTGAATTAAAAATTTCAAAAAAATAAACCCGGTTATATAACCGGGTTTTTCAGTGCTGCGATAATCCGCCATTGTTACAAAAAACATAATTACGCATCCATCATACTTTCTTCCTGTTGCCAGGAATAAGCGCCTTCATTTTCCGCTTGAACGTTAATGGATGTTTCCGCTATTTGCGTAAGAGTTGTATCTGTATCCTCTTCTTCCTGTAAGGTTTTGTCAAGCAATTCAGCAGCACGATGGAGATCCATAGTAATAGCAAGTTGAACCAGTCCTCCATAAGTCGCAATTTCATAATGCTCTATCTTTTGTGCAGCAATTATTAAAGCTGCATCTCTTGTCATGCTTCCTTCTTTCGTTTCGCTGATTATCGATCTTGCTTCTTTAATTAATCCTTCCATTGCTTCGCATTTTTTTCCTTCTGGTTTTTGCCGTACGAGCCGAAACACTTTTTCCAATCTTTTTACATGACGTTCAGTTTGTTTTAAATGCTCATCAAATGCATCTTCCAATTCTTCACTCGTTGTTGCTTTCTGCATTTCCGGCAGTGCTTTCACCAATTGCTGTTCGGCGTAATACATATCTTTCAACTGGTCTATAAAAAACTTTTCTAATAAAGAAGTTTTATTAGTCTTATGGCTAGCATCCTTTGTGCCATTTGTACTGCCATTGGTCTCAGTACTGGTTTTCTGATTTTTCATACGCTTATTTGTTTATAAAATATGTCATTCGAAAATTAATACCCGGAATTACTGCGTCCGCTGCGTCTGCCTGAAGAGCTTGAACCACTTCTTCCCATGCGGGAACTGCTTCTTCCTGAATGACCATAATCATCATCGTTACGGCTTGTCCGGTTTCGACCTCTTCCTAAATATTGATCCTCAGAATATCCGCGGTTGGTAGAACGACCTTCATTGCTACCAGTTCCCCAATTCCCGCTACCAGAGTTACCAGATCCGGATCCCCAATTTGAACCGCTGCTACCATATCCACTTCTTGAAGATTGATTGCGTCCACTACTACCGCCATATCCATAATCGGAACCGCTGTTATATCCATAGTCGGAACCGCTGTCATATCCAGAGCCCATTCTGCTACTTCCATAGCCACTATTTTGTCCTCTTGAATATTGATCACGACCCTGGTTACCATAACCGGAATTTCCACCATATCCGGAACCCATTTGCCTGCTCATACTTCCAAAACCTTTTCTTGAATAAGAACTTCCTGAATTACGATCATTGTAATCATCATCATATCCATATCCTCTGCTTTGATTTCTTCCCTGTCCGCCTTCCCAGTTTCCTGACCCATTATAATCGTTATCGTCATCCTGGTAATTCATTCCTGAACGTCTGTTACGTCCACTTCTTCCCTGGCTATAGTTCTCATAATTGTCATCTTCATCCCAGTCATATTGGTTACGACTGGAACTCATGTAACGGTTTCCCTGATCATCATCATCATCTTCATCTGAATAGTCTTCATAGTCGCTTTCGTACTCATCTCTGTTTTGACTTCGACCTTGTGATTGACGACTTCCGCGACCACTGCGTCGACGTTCATCGGAATCCATTGTTCCGAATCCCTGGTTTGCATTTCTACGTGTTGTCATAACCTTATTTTTTTTACATTAATGAATGAGATATCATTAAATTTTTTCACAAACACTATGCCTTAGGAACTCTACGTTTAAAATGGAATTGAGTAAATCTTTTAGATCAACAATAAAAAAAATACACAAGGTTATTGTGTATTTTTTTCCTCGATAAAAAAGTAATTAACTTTTATTGTTGCTGGGTTGTTTGGAAACTTTTCAATTTATTATAAAGAGTTTTGCGATCTATCTTTAATAATTCAGCAGCTTTTTTCTTATTGAAATTTACTTGTTGCATCACGGACATTATAGTATAAAATTCTGCACGGCTTGCTGCGCCTTTCAACAGATCTTTATTAGGAAAGTTTTCAGGATGTGTCAAGCCATCAAACTGAGGATGCATTGCTTGTTCAAAAGGTGAAACTGGTGAGTGATGTGCCGGAACATGATGAACAATTTCTTGCGGTAATGATGAAACTGCAATTTTTGCACCTGAAGGTGTAAGCAATACTGCTCGGCGAACAACATTTCTGAATTCTCTCAGGTTACCAGGCCATGAATATTCAAGGAATATATTCAGCACATCCTCATTAAACCCAACGATGTTTTTCCTGGTTTCTTCATTTGATCTTTCAAGGAAAAATTCTGCTAACGGAATAATATCTTCACGTCTTTCACGAAGCGGGGGGAGATGTATTGAGAATTCGTTTAAACGATGATACAGGTCTTCTCTGAATTTTCCTTTCCTGTATGCGTCATTCAGATTTTCATTTGATGCTACAATGATGCGAACATCTGTTGGGGTTTCTTTATTGCCACCCACACGTTTAAATTTTCTTTCTTGTATCACCCTGAGTAAGGCGGCCTGAACACCAGCAGATAAATTACCCACTTCATCTAAAAATAATGTACCGCCTTCTGCCAATTCAAAATGACCTTCTTTATCCTGGATGGCGCCGGTGAATGAACCTTTCACATGACCAAAAAGTTCGCTGCCTGCCAATTCC
>DATDCP010000384.1:0-15151 GCA_036524255.1 Chitinophagaceae bacterium | reverse complement strand
GAGCCATGAGCCTATCTGAAGAATTGGGCAAGCAGGAAGAATTAGGGGTGATATGTGTAAATATCGGATCCATTTATTATGAAAAAAATGATGACCAGAAGGCTTTACAATATTTTAAGAAAGCATTAAATGCATATGGTGATTCTGAAGGCAGTCTAAATGTATATAATGCGATGGGAAAGCTTTATAAAAGACAAGGCCGGTTTGAACTGGCTATAGAAACCCATAATAAAGCTTTGGCCATTGCTGAAAAAATTAACAGCAAAATTTCAATGCTTCAAAGCATGATGGGCCTGGGAGATGTATATGTTGCAAAAGGAGATTACAGCACAGCTCTTGAATACTATAAAAAAGCTGAAACCCCTGCCGTAGAATTACAGGCAAACCATGAGCTTAAAGATCTGTACCAGGAAATGGCAATAACATATTCGAAAATATCAGATTTTAATAATGCTTTTAAATACCAGTCTTTGTATTCCAGTACCAAAGACACACTTTATAATATTGATACGGATAAAAAACTGGGTTCGCTTCAATTTGACTTCGATCTGCAAAAGAAAGAAGGAGAGATTAGCTTATTAACAAAAGACAAAGCGATCACTGATCAGAAACTCCAAAAACAGCGTCTTGCGAAAAATGCTTTCATGATCGGCTTACTACTTGCATTTATAATAGCGCTATTGATTTATCGCGGATACCGGAACAAAGTAAAAACACATAAAATACTTGATCAGCAAAAAAATGAGATTGAAAACTTGCTGCTAAATATTTTACCTGCAGAAGTAGCTCATGAATTAAAAACTACAGGACACTCTACACCCAGGCAGTATGAAAGCGTATCAGTAATGTTTACCGACTTCAAAGGTTTTACAACTATTGCTGATAAAATGGATCCTGACCATCTTGTAAAAGAATTGGATGATTGCTTTATTGCTTTTGATGGTATCATTGAAAAATACCAGCTTGAAAAAATAAAGACCATCGGAGATTCGTATATGTGTGCCGGCGGCATTCCCACTCCTGATGAAAATCATGTATTGAAAATTGTAAAAGCTGGATTGGAAATACAGCAATATGTAGCTACATATAATGAACGGAGACAGGAAGAAGGTTTAGAGCCATGGCTTGTTCGTATTGGCATACATGTAGGCCCTGTTGTTGCGGGAGTAGTGGGTAAAAAGAAATATGCTTATGACATCTGGGGCAGCACTGTGAACATTGCGAGCCGCATGGAAAGCAATGGTGAGCCTGGTAAAGTAAATATTTCTTCAGCCACATATGAATTGATCAAAGATTACTACGAATGCAGTTACAGGGGCAAGATCAGTGCAAAAAATATAGGGGAGATCGATATGTATTTTATCGAGCATGAACATGCAATACCTAAAACTCTTTTATTGAAAGAAAACCAGGAGATCAGCCAATAAAGTATTCCACATAATTTTCAGAAGGGCAATAAATCTCATACCAAAATTTATTTTAAATTGCTATTGCCTATTATTATTTTTTCGGCCAGGCAACCATTAAATCTACGTCTGCGATTATCTGATTTTAGTTAAAAGTTTGCTCAAAAAGCCAGACCAACCTGTTCATGATAATTTCTCTCCTTATTTCCGGGCTTATTAAGACGTAATTTGAATACAAAAGAAAGCATATTAAAAGTACTTGTGTATTTTGACATTTTTCGTTATCCTCTTACACGAAATGAAATCGAATCATTTCTTGATCAGCCTTTTCCAGAGCAGAAACTGAGCGAGTCACTCGATGACCTATTATCTTCCGGTCGTATTTTTCAGCTTTGCGAGTTTTATTCTTTGCACAATGACATATCGCTTGCTGAAATAAGAAGAAAAGGAAATGCAAATGCAGAGATATTAATAAGTAAAGCAAAGGAAATTGCAAAGCTTCTCTATAAATTCCCTTATGTAAGGGCTATTGGTTTATCAGGTTCTGTTTCAAAAAATTTCGCCGACGAAAAATCCGATATCGATTATTTCCTGATCACTAAAGCAAACCGGCTATGGATTGCGAGAACACTCCTCGTTTTGTTCAGAAAAAACCCTTTTCTTAAAAATCGTCATAAGTATTATTGTATGAACTATTTTGTTGACGAGGCCGATCTTGATATCAAGGAAAAGAATATATATACCGCAACAGAATTATTCACACTGATCCCTTTGGCAGGAAATGGTAGTTTAAAAAAATTCTTTGAAAAAAATTCATGGTCGTACAGTTATTTCCCAAATCGAGCCCTTCCGGTAATAAAAGAAGAAATAAATTTTTCAGACCCATGGTTTAAGAAATTGATAGAGTTTGCCTTTAATAATAGATTTGGAAATTGGCTTGACAATTATTTTTTTAAGCTGACCACATCCAGGTGGCAAAAGAAAGAAGAAAGGAAAAAACTGAATGCGAAAGGTGAAAGAATGGGAATAAAAACAAATAAACATTTTTCGAAGCCTAATCCCATTTTCTTTCACAATGCTTTTATAGAAACATATAAAAAAAGAATAAAAGAAATAGAAGAAAAAAAGATGGTGAGTTATATACCTGATTAGCGTCTTGTCTTTTATCTCTTCCTGAGAGTAATGATATAGTAATCACCAATGCTTTTCCACGGCCATTTACTTTTCCATTTATTTTCTTTTTCTTTTAGCCAGGAAAATAATGACAGTCTCTTCGTTGGAAAATTTTCAAGATAAGATGGAGGCACCAGGGTACAAAGCCCTTCAACTGACAAGACCTCATACCTGTCTTTCATATTTTTTATTACATACGATGGGTTGTAATACCAGCAAATAAAATATTCACCCTCTATATGCGCTTCCACTCCCTTTCTGCTAAAGAAACGGCGAAAAGCGGTTTTAAAATCCCCTTTAAAAAGTAGCAGGCTTTCCCATAAGCAAAATTTGGGAAGAATTACAAGTGTCACGATACCATTGGACTTAAGTAATGGCGAAAACGATTGGAGCACATTATCCAATTCTCCCGTACAATTCAATCCAGCAAAATTGGAAAAGATCACATCATAAGGTCCTTTATTTTTCAGATCTTGTAATTCAGTAAAGGAACAAAGCTCATTAGTAACTTGTTTTTCAAGTTTGTTTTGGCGGACCTTTACCATTAGTTTTTCCTGCATCCCTTTTGAAATATCAGTAGCATGAACAGTATGTTCATTTTGAGCAAACCAAACTGCATCCTCACCAGTACCTGCATTTAATTCAAGAATTTTGCTATGGGGTTTTAAAAATTGTTCCAGGTGATCCCTGACCCTTTGCCGCTTGTATTGAATAATAATATTGGCAGAATATATATCATCAAAAATTGCAGACTGCTTACTAAAAGCTTTCTCAGCTGCTTTTTCATTTATACTATGCATAGATCCATTCACGAGGCGGCAGGTTTTTCAAGAGCATTTAACTTCATTTTTGCCAGGATACTTGCTGGGAGATAATAAAAATAGGAGGCGGCTTTTTTAAGTTTTTTCAACGTTGTTTTTGCTGGCTGCAAAAAAAGCTGCCTGATATTTTCCAATGCAAGATGCATGCGATAAGACCTATGAACGTATCGGTGTAATTGTTTATAAAACGCGGGCTGATAGGTATTGCGAAACATTAATGCTAATTCATCTGAATCTGTCCAGTTTGCTTTTTCTTTCAGATCGGGTTTTACTTTTTCATAAAATCCAGTGCCCGGCAACGGATACGAAACAGATATTCCAATTTCATAAGGCAATAGTTCATTGATCATCCTTATGGTCTTCTTTATATCTTCTTTAGTTTCTCCTACATATCCAAACTGAATAAAGAAGGATGGTTTCATTCCATATTTACGAATGAGTTTTGTAGATGCATGAATTTGCTCAACAGTTGTTCCTTTATCCATCGCATCTAATATTGTTTGTGAACCACTCTCCGCCCCCATCCAGATATTATCACAACCAGCTCTTGCAAGATCACGAATATAATTTTCCTGTAATAACAGGTCGGCTCTTGCCTGGATCTTAAATTTGAAGTGAAGGTTCTCTCTTTCTACAAGATCAGCGAACTCATTTACCCAGCCAGGTTTTAATCCAAATATATCATCGCAAAACCAAATGTGATCGAATTGAAATTTTTCTTTAAGCATTTTTAATTCCTGTACCACATTTTGTGGTGATCTTGAATTATAACGATTCCCATAAATCGGTTTTGCACACCAGTTACATTTAAATGGACAGCCCCTTGTCGTTCCCATATTCATAGAAAAATACCCGGCATGATCGAGCCATGATCGGCGATAAGGTTGTATATCTACCAGGTCCCAGGCAGGTAAAGGCAAGCTGTCAAGATCCTTTAATACATTTCTTCGTGTTGTTTTTATTACACAATCATTTTGTTTAAAGGCAATACCGGGAATTACAGAAATATCTTTTTTGTTTTCCTGTAACGCATTAATCAATTCAAGTAAAGTTATTTCCGCTTCACCCAGAAGAATAAAGTCGGCGCCTTCCTCAATGTATTTTTCGTAATGATCTGTTGAATCAGAACTTGAAACTATGACTGTGCAGCCCCTCTCCTTTGCCAGCTTGATCATTTTAAATGCAGCTTCACGCATATTCGTAAGACACATCTTAGTGAGGTAATTAAACCCATCATCATACAAAATCAAATAATCAGGTTGGATTTTTTCTATAGCAGGAACGATCTCTTCGGGACTCTTTGCAAACATTACATCATGAAGGGATACATCATACCCGTTCTGTCGCATTAACGAAGCCGCATATAATGTACCGAGTGGAGCATAAGGTAATCCTGTTTCCCATTGCTTTGGATCAAAGCGAAGAAAATAGGAATGCGTGAAAAGAAGTTTACTCATTTACCAAATTCTTATAAAGTTAAATCACCTTAAACACTAAAAGGGTTGCCTGTTAAAAATAATTAATCCCGAAGACTCGTTGTGGAATCCTTTAGCAGGGGGAATCGTTGACCAAAATATTGATTAAAGATCAACCTGAACTGGTTTACATTGCTGATGCTGTCATAAAATTGGCTATAATTCCCGTCAGGGAAATAAACAGCATTAAGATTGAAAAAATCATAAGCAGGATCGGCCCTCTTTTCCGGGTGGCGAAAGCCATGGTCACTTAAAACAATAATAAGTGGGGGTGAAACGGAACCGGCTAAAATATTATCAATTAATTTAAGTATCCGCTTATTGCCATATTGGAGGTATTCAATATAGTCATTTGCATTTACCCTGTTCAGACCTCCAAGCTTTTCAATGGGCAGGGGATTACCTTTACTGTCAAAATAATAAGGATAATGCGGCATCATTAGATGCGTATAAACAAATTTAGGTTCATTTATTTTTTCTGTAGCAATTTTAGCGGTCAGATCCATGATCTCGTCGTTGAAATGAAGATTGTCGTAAGCAATTTTCTCTTGAAGCTTTTTTAGCCCTAATTTTCCATCCAATATATCCTGGCGAAAGTCGTCTGTCAGTCGTGTCGTAAAGGTTTGAGCCGTCACAAGTTTGATTCCATAAGGCAAGAAAGCAGAATATTTATGCGCTGGTTGATCATCAAAATCAAAAATTGAACAATTATAAAAGCGATAACCTGTACTGGAAAGAAATTTTAGTACACGGCTGTTCCGGATCACTTCATAGCTATAACCAACTGTACTATAATTCTGCTGTCCCTTTTTTAAAGAAAGTAAATCCATATTTAATGTAGAAGCAACAGAAAACGGCGTGAAATTATAATTGCTGATGCTTTTTTTAGCAATATAAAATCCCCGGGCCTTTAATTTATTCTCAAAATCAATATTGTCGAAACCAAGAACATCTTTCAATGAAGTATATCCTGCATATTGATCAGGAATGATGAAAAAGATATCTGGCTTACGACAAGTATCACATGTGATAAACCCCTCGGCTTCGAGACGGAATACTTTTTTTTCTTTTATGGCAGGTATCTTAATGATAAGCCAGCCTGCATCTACGATTATTAAGATAGTCAACAGGATATTCAAATAAAAAGTAAATATGAACAGGCTTTTTTCCCTTTTTTTTAGCCATATAAAAAGTAACAGAAAAATAAAAACACTAAATGGGAATATATACCTGTATCGCAAAATGTTTTGAGGTAAAAGATCCTTCAGAAAATCGAGAAAGTTGCCAAAAAAGAAATGAAAAGCCATGATCAAAAATGTAGCCACGCTTGCTTTTATAATATCCCGATACAAGAGCCAGAGCAGGCCGGCAATTAAAATGCTGATCCCAAAGTATTGCAATGTTAGCCATAGAGCTTCGCTAACAGGTACCGAATCATAATAGACAGTAAAACCATGAAAAACAAAAAAAATGGGAAAGAGTAAATGAAAAAGAGGTTTGGTTTTAATAAAATAGCTCATCGATTTTTTTCTTTCCATACAAATAAAGATAAAATGTAAAGTCGGTAAACCCCTTTATGCAAATAAACGTTTTGCAGATGTTTTTCAGGCTTGTTTATTTCACTATTCCTTACTAAGATATTAAAGCCCTTTAAAACGGTGATATTATGCTATAAGTTGTCCAACATATCAGCCCTGCAAAGAATTATTGGCTGTTTGTTATTTTTATGTCTTTACATTCATAGCCAGATTTTTAATATATAATGCAAATAAGTGTAGTTATACCCACCGTTGACCGTAAAATGCGACTGCTTTCATTATTAGTAAGTCTAGATCGTTCGATCCACCCTATTCATGAAGTAATAATTGTTGATTCAGGAAAAGAGAGACTTGTCCCAAATGACTACTCGGCGATCAAAAATTTCCCTATCTATTACATCTCCTCAGAAAGATCGGTTTGCATTCAGCGCAATACCGGGATAAGAGAAGCAAAATCTGAATGGATATTTCTGTGTGATGATGATATTGAGATCCCCCCTGATTATTTACAAAAGCTAAGTATCTATATCACTGATCATCCAGGCACAGGCGCAATCTCAGGTTTATGGTTGCAAAAAAATGGTAATGCATGGACAGCAGGCTATCCTGAATCTTCAGCCAACCAACTACTTTGGAAATATATTTTCAAACTTGGTATCTGGGGACCGATAAACTGTTCTGCAAATAATCTTGTTATTAGAAAGATAAAACAATACTACCAACGCAAAGGGAATCACATTACCAAAGCTGGTTGGCCTGTTATCACAGATCTTACAAGTGATCACTTTTTTGCGCCGGTTTATAGTCTTGGGGGATCCCTGGTTAAAAAAGAATGGTTGGTAAATTCTCCGTTTGATGAAGTACTTGACCGCCATGGTATCGGTGAGAATTATGGTGTGATCGCGGGGTTTCCCGGTGTGGGCATTCATGTTGTAAATAATACTTGCGTTTATCATCAGCAGGAAACAACCAATCGCCTAATGCAGCCGCTGCAGTATTACCGCCGAGTATTGGCGCTTGATTATTTTATACAAACTAAGAAAACTCTAAAAAACACTAAAAGGAGTCTGTTGCTTTGGTCATTGATAGGAAACATGATCAGCTTTATTTTCTCTGGAAACAAATTAATGATGCGGGCCGGATTCAAATCAATTTGGGATGTTTTGTGGAATAAAAATCCTTACCCAAAAGCGGCTAAGAATAACAGAAAAATTATTGAGCCTGTCCTGTAAATTTTCAATGGTGAATTTAAAAGAAACAAAATATTCATTTAATAACCCTGTCTTATGGTCTGCCTTTATTATATACATTATTGTTTCAGGCTTGACAATTTTTCATCACGAATTATGGAGTGACGAGCTACAAGGCTGGAATATTGCAAAAGCCAGTAATAGTTTTCCTGATTTAATCTCTAATACAAAATATGAGGGGCATCCACCCTTTTGGTTTAGCATCTTATGGATCATTTCAAAATTCACGCATGATGTTTCGATGATTCAATGGGTTCAGTTGATCATCATAATAATTATTAATTTTCTTATTTTATTCGCTTCACCTTTTCCATTAGTTACCAGGTTATTGATACCTTTTGGTTATTTCTTTTTGTATGAATACTCAGCATTCAGCAGAAATTATGCGATAGGATTTTTGTTTGCATTTTCTATCTGTATCATTCTACATAAAAATTTTAAGTACAGGATCTTATTGTATTATACTTTTCTTTTTTTATTGGCAAATACCCATTTACTCGCTTTAGTGCTAGCGACAGGCTTTCATATTTATTTTCTGTTGAGCTTCTTTGAAAAAAAGAAAAAAACCAATGTTGTTTTGCATATAGCGACCGGGTTGCTTGTATTGCTCCCTTCAGCATATTTTATTTTCCCTCCTTCTGACAGCTCTTTAAACGCTGATTTTTGGTTGCAGCGATTAGATGGTGATCGACTTTCTGAAATTGTTAAAGCTCCAGTTAGAGCTTTTCTTCCTATGCCTGCCTGGTGGAATTATCATTTCTGGAATTCAGAGTTTTTAGTGGAAGCTCAAACACAGTTTTCCTTTTTTAAATGGATAACCGGTCTATTTTCAATGGCACTTTTGCTTTTTACAACAGTAATTTTTAGAAAAGATAAAAAAGCATTTTTCTTTTACCTGGTGATTTTATTCATGTTTTTTCTTCTTTCCATTATCATTCCTTTTGCAAATTCAAGACAGGCGGGTTTTATTTTCATTGGATTTTTACTAGCTTATTGGTTGTTTTGCTATAATAACGGTATTAATAGATTTCAGAGTACTATCGTGACAATTTTGCTTATCATTCAAATCATCGCAGGAATCTTTTCTGTTGTGAAAGAAATAAGATATCCTTTTTCAAATGGTTATAAATCAAAAGAATTATTAGAAGAAATCCCGGCAGGTTATAAAATTGTGACTGATTACTGGTGTCTGAATTCCCTTTCTGCTTTTACAAACAGGGCATATTATTGTATTGACCTGGAAAAAGAAGTTTCTTATCTTTTATGGAATAGCGAAATGACTTTAATGCTTAAAAAAGAGGATCGTTACAGTAACGGGCTTCTAAGATTCCTTCAAAAAGAATCATTGAAAAAAGTTTATATGATATCCATACATCCATTGGAAAGCCTTTACCAATCTGACAAACAATTACCGATTCTTTTTAGCTTCGATCTTATTGATAAAAAGAGGGGGCAATAGAAAAAGGGGGTAATCTTTACTTGTATGAAATAAATTCTAAGTAAATTTTCTCAAGATGAATATCGCTGGAAAACCATGGACAAAAAGATCTCTTCCAAAAAGAATACTTGCTATTCGATTACAGGCAATGGGTGATGTTGTGATCACTTTGCCATACCTGCAGGATCTTCGTAATAACCTGCCCTCATCAGTACAAATTGATCTCCTCACCCGGGATGAAACAGATCCTATTCCCAGGAATCTTATCTTATTCAATAAAATTTTTTCAATCAAAGGAAAAAGAAATTTAAAAAAGCATTTTTTATACACAATACTTTTATTGCCAACGCTTTTATTTCGACGTTATGATATTGTACTAGATCTTCAGAATAATAAACTTAGCCAATTAGTAAGAAAAACATTGAATCCATCAGCATGGGTAGAATTTGACAAAAATTCTTCTTTACCCGCAGGTGAAAGAACGAAACGAACTATCGAAGCTGTTGGTATTGGAACAAATAATTTGGCAAAAAAACTTAATCTAAAAGCCGATCTAAATGCAAAAGAAATTTTAATCAAAAACGGATGGGATCCGAAAAAAAATCTAGTTATTTTAAATCCTGCAGGAGTTTTTGAAACCAGGAACTGGCCAATTGAATATTATGTCTCATTTACAAAATTGTGGCTGCATGAATTTCCACAAACACAATTTCTTATTATTGGCTTGCCTTTTATCTCTTCAAAGGCCGATCATTTAAAAAAGCATTTAGGAGAAGCCCTGATCGCCATAATTGGAAAGACATCAGTATCTGAAGCATTCGCTATTCTTCAGCATGCAAAACTAGTTCTGAGTGAAGATTCAGGTCTCATGCACATGTCATGGGTATCCGGAATTCCTACATTTACATTGCTAGGAGGAACAAGAAGTGATTGGACGCAGCCATTAGGAAAACATACAGATTTTGTCGACTCTTCTGATCTACCATGTGGGAATTGTATGCAGGAAAAATGTAAATGGGGAGATACACGATGCCTGACCCGTTACACCCCCGAAATAATCTTTGAAAAAGCAAAGGCTTTGATCTGAAATTTACTCAGAAAGCTCAAGCAGGTTCACGATCTTTTTTGCACTATCATCCATTGAATATGTAAATATGGGTTCGTTGGCGAGCTTTGGATCATTTAATAACTCAAAAGCCTTTTGCTGCATTTCTTCTTTTGACTTTACAACATGCCAGTGTGGGATATCCTGGTACATCGATTTTACAAAACTAATAACATGGGCCCCGGCATACAACGCTTCATAACAAGCCATACTGAAACCTTCATAAGAAGAAGGATGCAGCATGATCTTTGATCGCTGCATCTTTCGTATTGTTTCGCGGGGAGTAAGCATGCCGGTAAGTTCCAGGTTTTGTTGCAATGAATAAGTTTCCCGCATTTTTGAAATTCTCTGTGTATCTTCTCCATCTCCGCATAAAACTGCTTTTATTTCAGGCATTCTATTTTTTAAACCTGCAATAACATCTACGAAAATATCATACTGCTTCAAGATGCTTAACGACCCGGCTCCTACAATATCAATGTCTTTTATCGATTTGGAATCACTATACATTGATAGGTCAATTCCCGGCGGGATAAGATGAGCCGGCTTTATATGATGGTTTAAAAAAAACTCATCAACAAGGAAATCAGACATTGCTATCAGCTCATTAGATGAAGGACGAATTAATTTTACCATTTTGTTACTCTTTCTTGCATCTGTCCCGCATATCCATACAAAATGATCAATTGAGTTTCCTTTTCCAAAATATCTGCCGACTAATGCACACTCACCACACCATAAACTGAATATCGCAGTTATTGCATGCTCCTTCTTTATAGTATTGAGCCTTCGCCAAATATTTCGCCATAACAAAAGTCGTCTGACTTTTCTATACTTCATACCATCAAAACTGAAAACTTCTATGTCATTCCAATAATAGTTTGAAATAGTGTGAGGGTAAATAAAGCTTAAAACAATAATTTTTATGTCAGGATATTTTTTTTTGATTGACCGTAAAAGAATTTGCTGAAAAGAGATCCAGTTTTCCTCCGACTCATTTGCCGGAAATGCAGGAGTTAGAAAAACCAATGTTTTCTGTTTACTGCTCATCCAGTGAAATTATTTTATTACAATACGAAAGATTTTTGCTATCATGAGTTATCATGATCACTATTTTATCTAAAGATGATAACTGGTTAAAATATTTCACTAAGGATAAAGCAGATGCCTCATCCAGTTCATTAAAAGGTTCATCAAGGAGTATTAATTCTGCGTCTTTATATAAAGCTCTTGCAATGTTGATCCGTTGTTGCTGACCACCACTGATGTTTTTTCCATTTTCGGCGATCATTTTATTAAGTCCTTCGGGAGTATTATCAATGAGATCTTTTAATCCGGAAATTTCTAATACCTGTTTCAACTTTTCTTCATCATAGTTATTTTCCTGGAGAGTTATATTTCGTAAAATAGAATCATGGATAAGAAATGACTGCTGCCTTATATAAGAAATGCCAGACCAATATTTTTTTAATTCGAGGGGAGAAACTAAAATATCGTTGACCAAGATCTTCCCGCTAGCTGGCGTTAAAAATCCAAGTATTAAATTTAAGATAGTTGTTTTACCTCTTCCTGACATGCCAGTAATGCCAAGAAAATCTCCCTTTTTAACATGCAGTGAAAAGTCCTTCAATACCACATGATCTCCATATTTGAAATCTATCCTTTCCAAATTAAGTGAGTAAACAGGATCACACTTCAATGCCTGTTCCTCTTTTATATTCATATTTACATTTGCGGAATCATCAATAGAAAACTCATATGCCTTTATTTGCCCGCTGCCATTTATGATCTTTACAATCCCCGGTATGATCTTATAAGCCGCTGCCATAAAAGCACCGATAGTAATAAGTGCAGCATTGTTATTTATTCCCGACCATTTGGCAATAACAATCAGAAAAAATAATCCAATCACTGCAAAAGTTTCTATGATCCGGGTAGGCATTGCCTGTACAGCATGTGAGTCGAACAAATGTTTACCGAATACTTGTCTTGCAGTGATAAATCGTTGCAGGAAAAAATTATTACGCTGGTAAATATTCCCTTCTACATATCCTTTCATAGCATCAAGCAAGAACCGGAATGAGCTCTCATTACTGGTATGTATATTTTTTTTTGCAGCAGCAACTCTTTTTTTAATAAAAAAAAACACAAGTATCACAGGAGGTAACAAGATGATAAGTAACAATAAAAATAATTTGACATTAAATAATAGAATTGCCCCGATCGTCAGCACGATAAGAAATAATTGAATGATGACCTGTTGAATGTTCAACAAAATATGTTCACAAAATTCAAATGGCTGAAAAGCAACCTTACGGATAAGCTCAGAAGAATCAATGTTGATATAGTTTTCAAATTGCCCACGTTGGTAATTTTCTAGTTTGTTTCTGGAGATTCGTATAGCCACCAGGCTGATAAAACTATATTGTCGGT
This sequence comes from Chitinophagaceae bacterium, assembly GCA_036524255.1. Taxonomy (GTDB): domain Bacteria; phylum Bacteroidota; class Bacteroidia; order Chitinophagales; family Chitinophagaceae; genus VBAS01. The sequence continues at coordinate 2,512 of DATDCP010000384.1, read as the reverse complement.
TAGAAATGGAAATTCCCAGGAGATTCTTTAAACCGAAGAGAATAAGAAAAAAAGTAATCAGCATTACAGAATTCTGATCTAACATCCAGGCAGGTAAAAAATCGAGTCCTTCGACTGAATTATTTATATAAAAACTAATTACCAGGAGCAAAAAGACTAATGCAGCAATATCGACAACACTGATCAATGCATTTAGTACTATCAACGCCCAAAACTGTCGTTTTTCAGACGGAGTTAGTATACTAAAAATATGTTTGAGCTTTTCTTTCAATCGTATTAAATGGATAAGACAGAAAGATAATTATTCCTTGAACGTAGTAAAAATTATTTGAGAAACTGCACTAAACCCCTGCAATATTGCGAAGAGTGTGCCATACTATTTTCAAATCGAGGGACAATGACCAATGACGTACATAGAATATATCAAGCTGAACACGGTCTCTCATTGCTTGTAGATTCCTGGTTTCTCCTACATAACCCATGACCTGTGACAGACCGGTTATGCCCGGTTTCACTTTATGGCGATAATCGTAATATTCAATTAGCTCTTCATATTTATTATTATCACTGACCATGTGTGGCCGCGGGCCTATAAAAGACATATCACCAATTAACACATTAAAAAACTGGGGAAGTTCGTCCAGGTAATGATTTCGTAAAAATTTTCCAAGCTTAGTTATTCTTTCATCATCTGCAGTTGCCTGCAACATGTCTGCATCCTCATTTTCGATCATCGATCTGAATTTAATACAGGTAAATGTTCCCCGCCCTCGCTTATTCCTTTTTTGTAAAAAGAAAACGGGCCCTTTTGAGTCAAGTTTAATAAATAGAGCCAATATTGGAATTAGCCAGCTGAGAATGACAACAATAACTATTGTAGATAAAAAAATATCCGATGATCGTTTAACGAATCTTTTTAAGATACTGTCGAGCGGTAATTTAATTGGAAGCGTTGATGTGTTTTTTATTTTAGCGAACTTTCTAAGTTCAGTATAATTTGGTTGTGCTGGTAAGGTAACCGTTGTTTTCCGCCTGCCTCTTACGACAAGCATTTCAGGAGCTTTTTGAAAAACTTCGGTTATTTCAATGGATGATTTTTTCTTCTCCATATTGGATAGCTACTTTCGGTTTAATGGTTCATTATCGGGCTTTAAGGATAAAGAGTTGCTTTTAAAGCCTTTTGATGAATCAAAGGTCAACTTATCAACACATACTGCAAATAATTTTTTTCAGCTGAAAACCCAAAAACTTTTGGCTCAAAGGGGTTGGAACTGTATTTTTGCACTCCCAAAAAATAAGGTTTGCTTATTAATTGGAACAAGGTCGATCTCGTAGCTCAGCTGGTAGAGCACAACACTTTTAATGTTGGGGCCCTGGGTTCGAGTCCCAGCGGGATCACGTTTTAAGATATCAATTGATTTCAAATCGCTCTATAAACCCTGCAAACATTGATTTGCAGGGTTTTGTTTTTTGAGACATTGTCAATCAAAGTCAAACTTCTTCAAATCCTGGTGCGTAATTCGAGCGGAAAAAATTATCATTGAAATCTTCCGCTCGAATTTTTATGAAACCCGTTCCCAGTAAGGGATTCAGAATTTGAACAGGCCCTTTTAACGCAGCTCAAAATGGTAATTTAATAACCATTTTAAAGCTATTTTATGAGTCAAAATTTCAAGATTCTTTTCTTTCTTAAAAAAGGAAGAAATCGCAATGAAAAATTCTTACCTGTTTATGTTCGGGTAACAATTAATAAGGAACGTGCTGAATGGACCTGTCAAAGAAATTGTGATTCGAACAAATGGAATCAACAAACAGGTCGTGCTATTGGGAATAAGGATGAAACAAAAAGTTTGAATCAGTATCTCGATGTCATTCAAGCAAACATCTTCCAGGTTCAAAAAGAATATGCGCTAAGGAATGAACCCATTACGGCTGCGCAGGTTCGGGCAAAAATTCTTTATAAGACGGAAGAGAAAAAATATTCTCTGGTTGAAGTGTACCAATATCACAATGATCAATTTGAAAAGTTAGTAGGTTCTGAATTTTCTTATGGCACTTATAAGAAATTCAAATCAGCTCTAAAATCGCTTAAAGATTTTCTTGAATGGAAATTTAAAAAGCAAGATGTGTTTTTAACGGAGGTAAATCACAAGTTCATCACCGATTATGAATTCTATCTCAAATCCGTTCAAAAGTTACAGCATAATTCTGCGATGGTTTACTTAAAAAAGCTAAAGAAGATCATCAGGCAATGTGTAGCTAATGAATGGATGGATAAGGATCCATTCAGGTCATATAAAATAACAACAAAGGAAACACATCGTGATTTTTTGTTGAAAGACGAATTGGAAACACTCCTCAATAAAAAAATTTCACTTGCGCGTTTAGACCAGGTTCGTGATATATTCCTGTTTAGTTGTTATACAGGATTATCATATACAGATGTAATGACCCTTACACGAAACGAGATTTCGCTTGGTATAGATGGCGAACTATGGATCTTCACTACAAG
>DATDCP010000383.1:0-3610 GCA_036524255.1 Chitinophagaceae bacterium | reverse complement strand
TGCTGTATTGGCAAGTGACGCATTCTTTCCATTTAATGATTGTGTGAAGATGAGTCATGTTGTAGGTATTGAAGCATTCATACAACCCGGTGGTTCTATACGGGATAACGATTCAATTGATTATTGTGTAGAAAATAAACTTGCGATGGTAATGACAGGGATGAGACATTTTAAACATTAGGAACCCCAAACCCCTAAAGGGGCTTAAGGAAAAGTTCTTTATAAAGGAAAATTTCAAATTTTATAAACTACAAAGTCTCCCTTTAGGGAGATTTAGAGGGTATGCCTTTATTCGACTTTAATAAAACCTTATCACAATCCACTGATGCTTTAAAAAGTTTATCGGCACTAAATCCTTTGACCATTCACAAAAAAGGAACGAGGGCCAAAGCCATCTTTGCACTTTCATTGGTATGTATACTCTGGGGCACTACCTGGCTGGCAAGCAAACAGGGTGTAAAATATATTCCTGATGCATTGCAAATGGCAGGGATCAGGCAATTACTCGGCGGTATTTGTTATGTTGGCTTCTTTCTTTACAAAAGAATTCCATTGCCCAAAGGCAAAGAATGGATCCCGATAATTGTATTGAGCTTCTTAAATTTCATGATTAGTAATGGGCTTAGCACACTTGCTTTACAATATAAAATTTCAGCAGGACTTGGTGCTATCATCGGCGCCATCTTTCCATTATGGCTAGTGGTCATCGGGCTTTTTGTATCAAAAGGGAAAATGCCGGCAATGGCAATTGTTGGCCTGCTGCTTGGTTTTGGTGGCGTATGCGTAATTTTTTATGATCACCTGAATGAATTTTTTGATCCGCAGTTCCGCTGGGGTATTTTACTTTCCGTAATTGCTACATGGACATGGGCAATTGCAACACTTTATACCAAGAAGCAGGCTGTTCGATTCAATCCGTATTTCGGTCTTGGTCTTCAAATGGTAATTAGTGGAATTGTGTTATATAGTTTTTCTGCAGCAACCGGCAAAGCCGTTGCACTTACAGCCATCCCGTGGCAATCGTGGACAGCCATTGCCTATCTTGTCATCTTTGGCTCATTGATCGCTTTTGTTTGTTACTTGTATGCGCTGCAGAATTTACCTACCGAACAAGCTTCTGTTTATGCATATATCAATCCGATGGTTGCAGTGATACTTGGTTCTATGATATTTGATGAAAAGCTTACTATCTATCTCGCCATTGGTGGTCTTGTTACCTTGCTTGGAGTTTTCCTGGTAAATAAGGCGTATAAAATTACAAGTGCAGAACAACCCGAAGCGGAAGGAGTGTAAAACCCACACCCCCTGTCCCCCTAAAGGGGTCACTTAGATTTAAACTTCTTTTATTTATCTGTAGTTATTCAAATGTTGAAGTGGTAGATGTACAGCTCGGTATTGCTACTATTTAGCTTCTCTTGCGTCGCACTCTTGTACTATAACATTTCTATTCAACTTTTTTCTCTGATTTCACTGATTCACACAGAATAAATCTGTGAAAATCCGTGTCATCTGTGAGATAATAATTCTCAATTATTTTTGGCGCTTACTTGAAGAATGAACTCCTCGTACACATCTCTCCATCCACGGAACTTTGGATATGTTCCTAAAAAATTATTATGCCAGATAGTAATGAGTTTGCCATTAACAGCTTTAACAGAGTTATAATAGTGCATCATTTCTTCATAAGCCCTTTGCGGTAAATATTTTTGTTCAAAAAATGAATTTGCTTCCATAAAACAGAATGGATGAAGCAAAAGATTTGTTTGTTCTTCTTTTCCCAGGTCATACCAATAAAATGGAGAAGCTACTGATGCACGAAAGCCATTGATGCTACCATAGCCAATTGAATAATCATCAGTGATTCCGGCAGCAACTAATCGTCTAAAAGTATGCGGCAATGTAAATCGGATATAGTGCTGTCGTGAAGCAGTTATTTTTTTACCAGTTTTCGATTTAAGTACATCGATCTCTTTTTCCAGCAAATTTTCATTATCACCGCTTGCCCAGGAAGGATGAACTCCGATAGGATATTTTTCGGTATGCTGCTTTATTAATTGCTGCATGGCCGGATGTGAAGGAGGAATATTCTTATCGTACTTTCCTTTCTCAGTTGCTACATGAAAAAAATACAATGGCTTCAAATTATTTCTTTCATGCAGTTTATCCATCCATTCATACGCATCATAAGGATCTTTTGTTTTTCCACGAAGTACTTTCAATCTTTTATTTATAATTGTCCATTCACCTTTCACCAAGGATCTTGCAAGACCTCCTGCTATTTTTGACAAATCTTTGTTCTTAAATGCAAATGCCTCATCAATATCGTAGGTTGGTTGAAAGTTGAAGGTTGAAGGTTGAAGGTTAAGAGTTGGAAATTTTTTCTTTAATACTTTTTTGAAATCTTTGATCCAGGTATTTACTAAAGGAATATTTAAAAATCCCTCTTTGAAAGCCAGCGAATTTTCATGAGCATATCTTCCATACATATCTTTTTTATGAGGCAGATATTCTTCATAGCGGCTGAGTAAATAAAAAACAGCAGAGAAGATGTCAAACGGATAATCTCCTTCAGATTTAAAAAATGCTGGAAAGTTGTTTAGCTTAAAGCAAGAGATATTTTGTTTCTTGATCGTATCTTCAAATAACAGTGGATAAGTAACGATCAATAATTCATCATTTGAAACAGGTTCATAACCGTAATTGATCTTCGGACCATTATAAGCATTGAAAAAAAACTCATCCGTAGTCAGTTGAAAGGGTTGTCCTGTAATTTCTTGACCGATAAAATCAGTAACATATTTGAGGCGGGGAGTAATCCTATTTGCGTAAATAATCACGCAATGAAGATAATTATCTGTTTCCGTATTTTTCCTGCCACATTTGATTGAAAGACTTTTTAGGAAACTCCATCTCGCTTCTGTGTTCCTTCCACCCTTTTAATAAAGTATTTACCACCCAATTTTTTATTGTTCTGTTTCCCATATTCATCAGGTTGCGTTTGAGCATTGCCTGTTTCCATAATTTCCATCCTGTACGTTCTGCAAAACTGCTGTTGCCTTCATCAACTGCTTCATGCCTGTTTTCCAATAGCAGTTCATGTAAATTAATTTTCACAGCACATACTTCGGTACAATTGCCGCAAAGTGAAGATGCATAGCTCAGGTGTTTCCATTCTTTCATTCCATTCAAATGTGGAGTTATTACCGATCCAATTGGCCCGCTGTATGTAGCTTCATAACTATGCCCACCAATATTTTTATAAACAGGGCATGCATTCAGACAAGCGCCACATCGAATGCAGTACAAGCTTTCCCTTGACTTTTCGTTTGCAAGAATATTTGTTCTTCCATTGTCCAGCAATATCACATACATTTCTTCTGGGCCATCGGTTTCTTTTTCCTGCTTTGGGCCCGTTACTATTGTACTGTATACAGTTATTTTTTGACCTGTTCCGTAAGTTGCTAATAACGGCCAAAACAATGCAAGATCATTCATCGATGGAATAACTTTTTCTATGCCTGCCACCACGATATGTGTCTTCGGCATCGAACAACTTAGTCTTGCATTACCTTCATTTTCTGTAATTGCGATCCCACCGATGTCAGAAATA
>DATDCP010000382.1:0-10628 GCA_036524255.1 Chitinophagaceae bacterium | reverse complement strand
CCCAGTTTTCTTTTTTCAGAATGATATTTTTTTCTCTCAGCGCTTTATCCCATAGGATCATATCGGTACTGGTGGAAAGAAATCCGCCGCTTGGCCTCACTGCATACATGGCATCAGCATTCACCAGTACACCATTTTTGTACATATAACCACTGGCACGATTGGGAATGATCGGATAAAAATCGGTCATGCCGCTATTCTTCATTCCTGCCGGAATAAAAAGTTTTTCACGTATATAATCCTGCCAGGGCATGCCACTAAGTTGTGTGATAATTTCTGCCAACATAAAATAAGCAAGATTACAATACTGGTATTTTTCGCCGGTCTTAAAATCGAGTGGTAAAGAATAAGCCGACTTGATAATAACAAGGTCTGGCTGAATAATTGAATTATTATATGCAGGGCCTTCTCTTTTTAATCCTGATGTGTGAGACATGAGATGTTTTACCTGTATCGGTTTCCATGTTTCAGGAGCATCCGGAAAAAATTTATGGACATGATCATCAATTGTTAATTTTCCTTCCTCCATTAATTTAAGGATAGCTGTGGTAAAAAATTGTTTGCTGACAGAGCCAAGCCGGATAACTGTTTCTTTTGTTACAGGTACATTGTGTTCTACATTGGCTAAACCATATCCCTTATTTATCGCGGCTTTCCCGTTCTTGATAACTGCGAGTGAAAGGCCAGTAATTTTCTGTTCTTTCATCATTTTTTGTACAATGAGATCAGTGCTGTCTGCCTGCGCATAGACAAGTACACGGACCAAAAGAAACAAGACGATCATTTTGCTTTTCATAAAACTGTGTTTAAAAAAATTTATTTCAATTTATATTTTTCCTTTATCATGGGCATCAGTTGATCTATTGAACGGCCGATACTATCATAGGCCCAACGAATATTTGTAAAGTCTTTGCGGAGTGTAAGCAGTGAATTTTTGAACTCAAACATCAATGCAGTATACGTTTCAGGCGATAGTGGTATTTTATATTTATTCATCATACTATCAATCCACACATTGGCAGAAAGAGGAGGAGGAACATATAAATGCCGCCTGTGAACTTCATTGATAATTTCTTGTATAAAAACTTTATTACGAATTGACACCGTATTTAAATAAAGCTGACTATGCTGTTCATCAATTCCTGCAGCAGGTTTTGTATTCAATTGATCATATATTATAATCCTATTAGCCACTTCTTTATTTCTTATGAGTCTAAACCCACCTGAGTTTTTTAGCTGAGAGACAGTTCTGTCGTTGAATCTAAATCCATTATAATCTAACGCATTGCTAAGGTGCCTGTAAGCTTTTAGCAGATCTGAATTGCTTATCGGAAACTGAATAGCATCTGAAACAGAATCAATGCTGTTGTTTATAGCATTCCAATAATGGTTGGCTAAACGAAGTTGTGCAGTGTCATTCTCTAAATCTTCCAACATTGTTACCATGTATTGTTTCTCCCGCTGATGTTCTATGGTATGCTCAAGTTGGTATTCAGCTAAAAATCCGCAGAACACAGCAAGGAACAACATGAGAAATTCCCAGAAATAATGGGTCCATTTTTTTCTTGAAGTGTGTGCATGGTGGTGTACTTCCATAAATAATTTATTTCAAATGATATTCCTTATCAATATCAGTAATTAATTGTTTTGCCTGTACTAATAATTCTTCTGATTTGATCAGCTGGGCCTGGTGAATTCGTTTAACATATTGAACTTGCCCGATAAATTCATTTATTAATCCTGCATCAGTGGAATATAATTGGGGATTGCTTACCGGGCGACCGATCGCATCTGTAGCGATCATTTCAAAAAAAACATTTGTATTAAATAATTTTCTTGCCAGTTGCCGATATTCTGCCCTGACTTCTATTTCATCTCCCATTTCAAATAAATAATTTCTCATTTTCTGGTCATAAGCCATGATGTTGTTGGTAATATGATTATTTCGGATAAGCCGGAGATTGCCCGAACTTTTTAATTGCTGTATAGTTCCGTCATTCGGAAAAATATTAACGGGAGGAGAACTGCTTCGTGCAAAAAAATAAATATCATTTCCGTATTTGTCCCGTTGTGGTGAGTTGAGCAATTCAACTAACGAGTCGCTCATCGTTAAACGACTCATTCTTAGAATAACGTTTTTTTCAAGCATCAGGATATCGGACTTCAGGTCCTCTATCATGGCTTTCATATACTGTTCTTCCCGCTGGTGTTCGATGGTGTGTTCAAGTTTATACTCTGCTAAAAATCCACAGAACACTGCAAGGAACAACATGAGAAACTCCCAGAAATAATGTGTCCATTTTTTTCTTGGAGTGTGTGTCTCGCCTGAGGCGAGATGTGCATGGTGATGTACTTCCATAAAAATTTATTTCGGGTGATATCTTTCTTTATGAACTTCCATGCTTTTAAGTTATGAATTATTTTCTGTTGCTTTTTTTGCAACTGCCAGCCTGATCAGTTTATTTTTTTCCACCAGTTTATGAGCAGCCCATTTTTCCAAACGATGATGCAGTGGAACCAGTAACGCAGCGATGCATACCAATGCAAGCAACATGAGGATCGGGTTGTGATGTGTTATACCTTCCAAAAAAGGATGCAACAACAAGTTGAGAAATTCAAACACGATCAGCAAGGCTATTACGATCAGGAAATGGATCAGCCGTTCATTGATTATAAAATTGTGACTAAGTACTAAAAAAAGAATAAGGAACGTGATTATGCCCAGCGCCATTAAGGCATATTGGATATTGCTTCTTCGTTTTGCTTCTTCTTGGGCCCTTCTCCCTTCTTCCTCAATAACCCTGAGCTGCTCACTGAATACTAATGATTGAATTTTATTGATGCTATTCTGATTAAAGACCGAATCCTTCAATGCAGATTCTAATAGTGAATAATAATAAGCGCTGTCTGTATTGTTATTGTGTTCAGCAATTTTTCGTAAAAAACCGGCGGCTGTTCTTTTTATGTCACTGTTATTTTTTCCATTTCCCATTTGCATCAATTGTCTTGCCTGGTCAGTTGCCTCGGTTATTTTATTTGTCTTTATCAAAAAACTGATGTAAGGGATCTTAACACTGAGTTTTATGTAAGAATAGTTTACAGAATCTGCACCGCGTATCGAATTTCTGTAATGCAAGTCCGCCCTGGCCGTATCGCCGGTCTTTTCATAAATAATTCCTAACAGGCTTTGGGAAGCACAAGCATAAACCGGGCTTTTCAAATGCCGGTTAGTTTCGCTAAAAGCCGAAGTATAATAAAATGCGGAATCATAATTATTTTTCAAAATAAAATACCGGGTCATGTACGTTTGCACCTGTGCAAGCATAAAGTAATAGAGAGGCGACCCGGGGTCCGGTAAATTATCGATCGCTTTACGTAAATATTTTATTTGCTCATCGGGATTGTTGAGCCTGTAATAAACTACAGCAATATCAATGTATAATGAACTTAGCCTGCGCTTATCTTTTGCATTCTCAGCTTTGGGAATACCTTTAAAAAAATATTCGAGGGCTTTACTGTAGTCTCCGTTATTTAAAAGAAAGTAATTGCCTACATTATTATACGCAATAGCCAACAGGGAATCGTTGTTCAATTGTTGAGCTATCCGAACCATTTCAACGCAGGAAGAATAATCAATGTTTCCGCTTCCATTTGTAAAAATGTCTTCAACTATTCTATTAAGAAGATCAAATTGTTCAAGAGGCTGAGTTGTATTTGCCAAAACAGATCTTATGCTGTCAGCATACCTGTTTTGTGCTTTGCCGGTGTAAACCACGGAAGCAAACAGAATTACTATTGTAATGATCTTCATGTTCGTCCGGTTTATTTCAGGTGATATTCTTTATTGATCTGTTCAATTAGCCGTAACGCTGCATCTTTCCTAATGGCCGCAACATTATCATTTAATGACAAGGCACCTAAAAAATAACCTGCACTTGTAAGCAATTCATTAATGGTTATCCTGTCTTCTGAAAGCAACGCATCTTCTGTTAAACTCACTTCCCTTTTTTCTTTTATTATTTTCAGCAGCGCCTCGCCGTCAAAAATTTTTGCGATGGCTTGCGCATAATTATTAGCCCATGTCATTCCTACGTCATTGTATGTATCCAGTTCAGACAAGGAGCTGTAGTAGGAAGAAACACCGCCTGACACTTCCTTCTTTCTTATCAATCTTAAATGCCCGGAGCTTTTCATTTCTTCATAAGTCCGTTTTACCGGGGCTACCTTTTTCCATTTAGCAGTAATTATTCGTGCAGTGTAAGTAAGCTTGCTGATATGTTTTTTCCGGTCCGGATTTTTTATGAGCTCCTTCAGTGTATCCACCAGGTCATAGATAACTGCATTCCTGCTTGCATAATCTGCATAGACGACGATATCAGCTTCGAGATCCTCCAGCATGTTTTGCATGTAAACTTTTTCGCGGTCTTTTTCAATTTTATGTTCCAATTGATACTCTGCTAAAAACCCACAGAACACGGCGAGGAATAACATTAAAAATTCCCAGAAATAATGCGTCCATTTTTTTCTTGAAGTGTGTGCATGGTGGTGTACTTCCATAAATATTAGTTAAGCCTATATTGATTTTTTAAAAAGACGATTAGTTCCTTAGCACTTTGTTTCAAATTTTGAAGCATTGCTTTCTTGGATCTCCTTGAACCATTCATTTGCAAAGCATGATAACCCAGCTCTTTCAATTGCTCAGGATCATAGCTTCTGAGTGAAGGATTGTAGTTGCTGCGATTAATATTGCCTTCTTTGCTTTCCTGATTTAGCATTGTTAAAGGGTCAAAAATTTTTCCTGCTATTCCCTTATAGGCATCAAACTCCAAGTTGTAATTTTCCTGCAACATATGTAATAAAGTAAATTGGCTATAATATGCCATTATTTTATTGGATGCTTCAACCTCCCGAATAAGACGAAATCCACCAGAATTTTTTAACTGATCAAAAGTTCGTGTATTATTTGCAAATGGGATATACCTCGGCCCCATGCGGGCTATATAATAAATCTGGTCACCATTTTTTCTGGCCAATACCGGATCATTTAATAAAAAGATCAGTGTATCAAGTTGGTCAATACCTCTTTTTTCAGAAGCCGTCAAGCTGTCGAGATTTATTATATCAGTTTCGAGATCATAGACAAGAGACCTGATAAATTGCTTTTCTCTATCCTTTTCAATTTTATGCTCCAACTGGTATTCTGCTAAAAATCCGCAGAACACTGCCAGGAACAACATGAGAAACTCCCAGAGATAATGGGTCCATTTTTTTCTTGATGAATGTGAGTGGGCATGTACTTCCATGGGTTTGTTTATAGTTTATGGTTTGTAGATTATAGTTGCTTGCTCGCGGCTAATGGCTCCTAGCTTTTCTCATTTCAGATGATACTCTTTTTTAATAATGGCAATCAGTTCAACAGCTTTTTCCTTAAGAATTTTTGTATGCGTAATACTGCTTAAGTTACCCGCCTTTATTAATTGGCAGTAGCCAAGGAATATATTCATATCCTGTTCCGAAAATTTTAATAGTGCAGGTACCGTTTGAGGCCGATTGATCATATTATTTGTATCTATCATTTTTTTAAAAATGCGGCCATCAAATATTTTATAATAATATTGAAGGCATTCACGAATATTCTCCCCATCGATATCCTGCCTTTCCTGAACCAATCGCACTTGCTTATCATATATCATTATACTGTCAGATACTTTTCTTTTGGTTATCAGCCTTAATCCCCCGGAATATTTTAATTGCTGAATGGTCCTGTCATTATTAAAAAAAAGCCAGGGAGACGTTCTTGTTATATGTCTTGCAAAAAAATAAAGATCGGCAAGATGATCTTTTGGGTTATCAATCAGAAGAAAAAGCGAATCAAGCATTTCGTCCCGCCTGTTCCGGTTTTGAAGAATGGAATTTAATACAACTGTATCCATTTTCAGATCTTCGTACATTGAAATGGCATATTGTTTTCCTCTGTCAGATTCTATTTTATGCTCCAATTGATACTCTGCCAAAAAACCACAGAACACAGCGAGGAACAGCATGAGAAATTCCCAGAAATAATGTGTCCATTTTTTTCGTGCAGTATGTGTGTGTGCATGTACTTCCATAAATATTTTATTTCAGATAATATTCTGTTTTTAGAGTATTTAAAAGATTAATTGCCTGGGCAAGCAATTTTCTTGATTCCCGCCTGTATCCTTTGTTTACATTTTTCAATGATACCAGCCGATAATTAAACTCATTCAAAGAGTTCTTATACCCGGGCATCAATGGTGGTTTTATATCAGGTCTTTGTGGTATATTATTAGGATCGGAAAATTTTTCCAACTCTAGTCCAATAAAAATATTAGGAGCCGTTTCTCTTTGAATATTAATGATGGACTGTTCCTGATCGTCAAGCCGCAATAAGGACTTAACAACAGCATCATACTTCATAATGCTATCAATAACGATTTTCTTACGTATCAACCGGAGGCTACCTGCTCTTAATTGCTGTATGGTGCCATCTGTAGGTGTAAATTGATAATGCGTAACCCGTGGAAGACTTGCTGCTAAAAAATATATATCTTTTGTATATTGATTTGCCGAGTCACTATTTATTAAGGACATAAGCGAATCTAATCTTGACTCACGGGAATTTCTGCTGGCAATGATCTCACTAAGTTTTGCTGTGTCGGCTTGTACATCATTGATAAGCGAATTAATAAATTGTTTTTCCCGCTGGTGTTCAATGGTGTGCTCCAATTGATATTCGGCTAAAAAACCGCAAAACACTGCCAGAAACAACATTAAAAACTCCCAGAAATAATGCGTCCATTTTTTTCTTGAAGTGTGAGAGTGGTGGTGTACTTCCATAAATTTTTATTTCAAGTGATATTCCTTTCTGATGATACTAATCAAACGAGCTGCCCTGTCTTTTGTCCGCTTCATAACCGCCAAATAATTATTTAATGTCCATCTTCTTGCATAGGTACGATTAGAATATTCAGCGAGTAAAGCCGGATCATTACTGATCAACGCTGCTCCTTCCTTAATTGATGAAACAGGTGCCAACAGTGTGTCTCCACGTATAAGATATTTATTGTGAAAAAGACGTGCATATAAAAGACCCCTGGCATCTGCAATAAAGTCAAGCCGATCACCTATGCCATTACATGCCTCTACATATTGCCAATACCTAAGAATAGAATCTGATATTACTTTTTTGCGAATAAGACGCATAGCTCCTGAATTCTTAAGCTGGGAAGATGTCCGGCTTTCAAAGGCTGTGCTAACTACCCGTATAGAATTTGAACTTAGTAAATAGATCTTTTTTATATTATCGGAACTCAATGGATGATCATTGATTGCTTCAACCAGGGAATCTGCTATAATTTTTTGCTGTGCTCCCAGGTCAAATTCATTTTGAAGCATGGCTGTATCAATTTGCAGATCTTCAAGCAAGCTGATCATATATTGTTTTTCCCGGCCTTTTTCAATTGTATGCTCTAACTGGTATTCGGCTAAAAAACCACAGAACACAGCAAGAAATAACATAAGAAACTCCCAGAAATAATGCGTCCATTTTTTTCTTGAAGTATGAGAGTGGTGGTGTACCTCCATAAAATTTATTTAAGATGATATTCTTTTTCCAATTCGTCGATCAATTTTTTTTGTTCACCTGTGATATTATTTCGGAACAGGCTTAATGAAATATCATCTATGGTCTTTATATGGCGAGCATAAAAAGCAAGTTCATTGATAGATTCAATTCCAGTACCTAACAATTTCATGTCTCCTTCTGGTTTATTAACCATCTCCCTATAATTGGGAGTGATTGTTAGCATTGTATATAATTTATCAGCGTTGAGAATTTTTGATACAACCGGGATAAGAATTTCTTTTTTCATGCCGGCTTCAAGTTCCTGGTATAAAGAACAGTCAGAATAATAATTACTAATCGCATTGTATAAACGTGGCTTACTGAAATAACGCAAACTGCCTGAACTGCGCAGTTGCTGAATTGTAGCATCATCTGGCTTAAATAGCATGTTCATAAAAAGCGCATGGGCGTAAAAATAAATGGAAGCAGCATTTTTCTCCAGATCAGGTTGTGATAAAAAATAAAGTAAGCTGTCGATCCTTATAATTCGCCATTCCTTCATTTGAATGGTACGGTTCAAAAATGCAGTATCCTTTTTTAGATCTTCATAAAGCAGTCCGGCAAATTTTCTTTCCCTTTGATGCTCAATTGTGTGTTCAAGTTTATACTCTGCTAAAAATCCGCAGAATACTGCAAGAAACAACATTAGAAACTCCCAGAAATAATGTGTCCACTTTTTTCCTGGGGTATGTGAGTGGTGGTGTACTTCCATAATTGCAAATTTTATTCGAGATGGTGTTTTTGTTTGTAATATTCGATCAACCTGGTTGCCTTATTTCTAAAAGCAAGTAACAAAACCCTTTGTCCGTTGGTAACACGTAAATACATGGCTAACTCATTAAACCATTTATTCATCAAAACTTTGTCATCAGAAAATAATAAAGGTCCTTTTAACACTGCACCGGATGTATCAATATTAGTTATAAACGACACGCTATTTTGCATTGGAGACAACACTTTGAAATCGGCCAGCTGGTTCAGTGTGTTTCTAACATTGTCCTGCGACTCCTGGAACACAGTGTTCTCAAAATTCAGGTATTGAATAAATAAACTTTCATAGGCAAGAATGCTGTCGGCATCTTCTCTTCTCAATAACCGAAAACCGCCTGCATTGGCCAGTTGCCTTAATGTCCTGTCAGTAATATGAAAACTTCTATTCGACTTTGAATGTTTAATAAGTACTCCCATACAGTCTGTCGATTCCCGGTTTTTTGAAACTGAATCATAACAGTTGGTCATTGTGTTTAATACTGAAATTTTTTCTTCATCATAACCGATCAGGTGATTCAGCCGAACTGTGTCGGCTTTCAGATCTTCATACAAGGAACTGATGTATTGTTTTGCCCTGTCTTTTTCAATTTTGTGCTCCAATTGATACTCTGCTAAAAAACCACAGAACACGGCGAGGAACAACATGATGAACTCCCAGAAATAATGTGTCAATTTTTTTCTCGGCGTATGTGTATGTGCATGTACTTCCATACTATTCTAATTTGTAGCTATGTCTCAACTCCCGTAAAAGTTTATGGTTAGTTGTCATGTAATCTTTCATTGCCAGTGTTCGGGTTGATACAAGCATCTGCTTATAAAATGCTATCATATTTATTACTTCACCTCTGTCAAAAGAAGGCAGGTTCAATATGCTTGCATGTATGACTGTATCAAGTTTCCTGTATTTATTGATAAGATCCATATTATATCCATTCTCATCCATCTTTCTCAATTCATTCATCCAGTTAAAATCATAGTGTTTCAGATCGAACTGCTTTATAGGATTTGCAAAGAATTGGTATTCCTGGTCGTTCCTGTCACGAACATTGTTGATATAGACACTTATATCGCCAAAAAGTTTTTGCAGCGATGCGCTTTTAAAATATCGTAGTGAACCAGAACCTTTGAGTTGATTCAGAACACCATCTTTCGGTTCAAATGTATAGCTGGTAATAAGATACATTACAACAGTATACGCAGGATAAAAATCTCTTGGCAAATTCGTTAACGAGCTGTCCCTGAAATAGCGAATAAGGTAATCACAGTCTTTTTCTTTGCCCAGCCTTCCATTTATTTTATTGTAAAAAACAATAGAGTCGGCATAAAGTTCATCATATAAAGCTTTGGCATATTCTTTTTCCCGCTGATGTTCTATTGTATGCTCCAACTGGTACTCTGCTAAAAAACCACAGAAAACAGCAAGGAATAACATAACGAATTCCCAGAAATAATGCGTCCATTTTTTTCGGGCAGTATGTGAGTGTGCATGTACTTCCATAATTTTCTTTTATTCAATATGATACTTTTTATTAAAATAGTTCATGATATTGACAGCTTTCGATTTTGCTCTTTCCAGTTTTTGAATGTAGAGGGCAGAAATTTTAGCGTACCTGTTCAGCGTATTAAAATATTTATTTATGATGATTTTGTCATCGGTAATGAATAAATCGCCTTCGGTAAATATTCCATCCTTTACAACAGCATAGTTGAACAGTTCACTCGAAATGTCCCGGATAGCCGTTTGGGTTTCCTGGAAGGCCGTAGTTTCATCCAGTTTATACCCTCTGAGTAAATTATCGTATGCTATGATGCTGTCTGCATCGGCGGATCTAAGTAATCTTAATCCACCTGCATTTTTAAGTTGCTGAAGTGTTCGGTCTGAAGTTCTTAATTCAAAAAATCCCCTGGAGCCGGTATACAATGCATTCAAACAACTTTTACAGGGCGACTTTGCTAACACAGAATCATAGCATTTTGAAATAACATTTAAGCTGTTCACCTTTTCTTTATAGTTATTGATCACTGCCGTTAAATGTGAAGTGTCATATTTAAGGTCGTCAAAAAAGGAAATGATATATTGTTTCGCCCTGTCTTTTTCAATTTTATGCTCTAACTGGTACTCTGCCAAAAATCCACAGAACACAGCGAGGAATAACATTAAAAACTCCCAGAAATAATGGGTCCATTTTTTTCGGGATGTGTGTGCATGGTG
>DATDCP010000381.1:0-2311 GCA_036524255.1 Chitinophagaceae bacterium | reverse complement strand
AAGTAGATTTGGTGGTAGGTGTTGGCCACGATGTTTATTTTTATATCTATCGAGCCTATGGCTCTTTATATATTGTTTTTGCTTCATTGCCATGGACTGAAGTCCATGGTTACAAAATCCAACCGAGGCTACGCCTCTGGTGTCATTATAGTTTATCATAGTTTCATCGGATGCAGAGCCGAAGGCTCGGATTTATTTTATTACCCCGGATTTAAATCCGGGGTAAACAGCTGCAATTAGCCCGGAGTGCCTTAGGCACGGTACATCATATCAAGCCGGCAAATGAATGATGAATTCACTTCCTTCACCTTCCTTTGTTTCTACCTTCAATTCACCACCATGTCCTTTTGTAATTATATCATAAGCTAAACTCAAACCCAATCCCGTCCCTTGTCCTGTTGGCTTGGTAGTAAAGAATGGTTGAAATATTTTATCTAACACTTTTTGTGGAATACCATTGCCGTTATCCTTCACTTTGATCTCTATCTTACTACTATCTTTTTTTGTGGTTACCGTAACAACTGGTTCATACCCGTTAGTGTTTACTTTCTTTTTTTCAGTAACTGCATAAAATGCATTATTGATCAGGTTGAGTATTACCCTGCCAATATCCTGGGGAATGATGTTTATTTTCTCAATGCTATTATCAAATTCAGTTTCAAATTTTGCATTGAAAGATTTGTCTTTGGCTCTTAATCCATGAAAAGCAAGTCGCAAATATTCATCTGCAAGGATATTTACATCGGTTGGTTCTTTTTGTCCACTGCTTGTTCTTGAGTGCTGCAACATTCCTTTGACAATCGCATCAGCTCTTTTACCATGATGTAATATTTTTTCCAAATTCTGTTTTACATCTTCCACGATTGCAATTGCATCTTCCTTATTTCCTTTTTCTAATTCAATTTTCATTTCTTCCAGCAATTCACTACTTACATCAGAAAAATTGTTGACGAAATTCAAGGGGTTCTGAATTTCATGTGCAATGCCAGCAGTTAATTCACCAAGCGACGCCATTTTTTCTGATTGCACCAATTGAGTTTGTGCCTGTTTCAGATCGGTCAATGTTTTGTCTACCTGTTGCTTTGCAGCTTCCAGTTTATTAAAATCCTCATAACGGGCATAGGCAGTTGAGAAAGCATCGGCCACATGTTGGATCAATTCTATTTCATCATTATTTAACTGTGTTGTGTTTCCTACATACAACATTCCCTGTAAGAAAGGAAGAAAGTGTAAATAAAATCCACCAGGAGGAATTGTTTTCAGATATTGTTCAGCCGATGCAAGTGTTCCCTGCTCTACCAATATATCTGCGAATTGTTTGAATTCTGATTCATCCCAACGATCGATATATTTTCTATTTTCTTTCCAATTAATTAATACATGATTGAGATTTCCTGGTGTATCATAAGGCAAATGAAATGCGGCAATCGCTTTTCCATCAGGTGTTGAAAGAAAAGTATGAATGAGTTCTTGCTCTTCATCCATGATAAATACGCCGCAACGGATAAAAGGAATACCAAGCACAGTAAGTTCATTCCATATTAATGGTGTGATCCGGTCAAGATCATTGATCGTACGCATAGAAGCAATGTCTGCACGAATACGATCAAGCGCCGCATCTTTGATTGCTGCATGTGTTCTCGCTTCAGAATCTTTCAGATCTTTGTATCGTTTATAAGTAAGGCTAAGTACTGAAGTGAATCTTCTATAGATCTTTAATTCATCTTCATTTAATTCTTTTTCTGTCCATGTATATACACCGCCTTCTTCAAAGAAATAGAAATAACCATACTGAACTATGTCATTCGGATAATCTGGAAAATCTATCTGCGGTCTGACAATTTGATAATACTCTTTTATTTCATTGCCGCGAAGTACAGGATGGTATTCTGTTTTGGTAAGCCAGTTATTATATACACCTGTTAGAACCGGGTGACTTCTAAGATCCAAATTACCGACCAATTCAATGCCTTCCCCATCGGCTGAAGCGTTCATAGTGGAGATCTCGGCCATCATTGTTTCTTTATTAATTAAACCTACACCGCATCTGCGTGGTGTTAAGTTCAAACCCTCCAACTCATGATAGAATATTCCGATCGTAGAGGCAAGATCTTTTGAGCTGTGCATAGCCATTGCTTTACCACGAACTCTTTCCAATGCAGCTTCAATGGTTGCTTCTTTTGCCTGTGCTTCAGCTTTTTTCAGATCCTGGTACCTACGGTATGTTAATGAGAAAACAGAAGTGAATCTTTTCATCACCTGCTTATCTTCTTCCGAATGAGGTTGCAATGAATTTGTCCACACAGCGCCT
>DATDCP010000380.1:0-6036 GCA_036524255.1 Chitinophagaceae bacterium | reverse complement strand
ATATGGTTTGATGTAAAATAAAAGAGCCTCTTGCATTAGGCGAGAGGCTCTTTGTCTATGGAGAGTTTTGGTTTATTTCTTTGCAAGGATCAACTGACCTCTTATTTCTCCTCCTGAATATGTCTTTGAATGTATATTTATATAGTATCTGTTGGCCAGCAGATCTACTTCAGTGATTTTTGTTCCGTCAATTAACAAAGAGCCAGAGTAGCTGCCTTGCTTCCTCCTTGGAAAACTGGCGAATGTTTGCACTACAGGCGCTAGTATTCCTGTCTCACCTAATCCATGTATATGAGCAGCAACTGCACTGTCTGTAAGGCCACTGAAGGATAAACTATACGAAAGTGTTTTTGTAAGTCTGTTGTAATTTGCCTCAATAGTTCCGGTAGCAGTGGTCGTTACCGGTGGCGTTTCCTGCGCTCCCGTCATTGTAATGGTCCCATAATAGATATTCTCTCTTTCAACTTCTTCGGTATCATCCGAACAAGAAATTAAGATGAAAAGTGGAAGGCTTAATAAAAGGGCAGTTAGTTTTTGAAATCTCATACTTTGGTATTTGCGATAAAAGTAAGAAGTTTTTTCTTTTGGCAAACAAGCTTCTGATTTTTGTGAAAAGATGGTGTTCGGTGTGGATAAACCAAAATTTTACCTTCAAGGGAAACTGTAAATTCATATTTACTTAACAATAATCCAACATGAAAGAACTAAATGTTTCTCGCCACCGGGTTCAATCTATTGATGTTTTACGGGGATTGGCTATGGTGATCATGGCGCTTGATCATGTCAGAGATTTTTTTTACAAAGCTGACCTGGGAAAAGCCGCGGATGCTGCGATGGATCCAACGAATATGCAAACCACCTATCCCGCTTTATTTCTTACCCGCTGGATTACTCATTTCTGTGCACCGATCTTTATTTTTTTAGCAGGGACTTCTGTTTATTTAATGTGCCAACGGAAATCAAAAAAAGAAGTAAGCCTGTTTTTGATTAAACGAGGATTTTGGTTGGTGCTTGTTGAGCTGATCATTATCACTTTTGGCTGGACATTCAATCCTTTTTTTAATGTAATTATCCTCCAGGTGATCTGGACAATAGGAGTAAGTATGATCTTATTGGGTCTTCTTGTGTTTTTGCCTTATCGTCTAATTTGTATTATAGGTTTGTTGATAGTTGCCGGGCACAATATTTTGGATAATCCATCGATGAGCTCCGGTTTGAAAGGAACTTTGCTTGCCGATCTGTTATATTTCTCAAATTTTTCATTTTATCCATTGGACCAAAATCATTTCTTCATTATTGTTTACGCATTTCTGCCGTGGACGGGAGTGATGCTACTGGGTTATTGTTTTGGTAAACTATATCAATCAGGTGTTGATCCTGTATGGAGAAGAAAAATGTTGTTGAGGATCGGAACAGGGATGATTCTGTTATTCATCGTTCTCAGGTTTACGAATCTTTATGGTGACCCGTTGCCATGGACTACACAACCAAGAGGTGCCGTATATACATTCTTATCTTTTTTTAACCTTAATAAATATCCGCCTTCACTGCTTTTTCTTTGCATGACGATCGGCCCGGGTATTTTATTCCTGGCATTTATAGAAAAAGTGCAAAATGGATTTACAAAGATCATGAACGTTTATGGACGGGTGCCTATGCTATATTATATCCTGCATTTTTATATCATTCATATTATAGTTGTGATAGTTTTTTATCTGCAGGGGTTTGGTACAAAAGATATTGTTCCGGATGGGTTGCCATTCTTCTTTAAACCAAACGGATTGGGATTTGGGTTATTGGGTGTATATGCCATCTGGCTTTTGGTAGTTGTGCTTTTATATCCAATATGTAAAAAGTATGATCGGTATAAAACGGCAAATGCAAAAGAGAAGTGGTGGTTGAGCTATGTTTAGCAGATGAGAGATGATAATGGATAGGTGATAGTTGAACTAAAGGAACTATCCCCTGTCAGCTATCAGTTATCATCTCAACTTATTCTTGATCTCCTGAAGTTTCAACAAAGCCTCAACCGGGGTAAGGCGGTTAATATCAATATCATTAAGAAGTTTTCTTATTTCATCAAAAGTTTCACTGTGTGCATCAAATATGGAAAGCTGCATTTGTGGTAAGGATAAATTCTTTACCTTTTTATCAAGACTCTGAACTCCTGACTCCCGACTACTAACTCCTGGCTCATCAACATGTTTCGTTTCCAATTGCTTTAAAATATCATTGGCCCTTTCAATTAATGATGGTGGCATGCCCGCCATTTTTGCTACATGAATTCCGAAGCTATGCGTGCTGCCACCTCTTGCCAGTTTTCTTAAGAAAATAATTTTATTGCCAACTTCTTTATTGGTGATATGATAATTCTTAATGCCCGAAAACTTTTCTTCCAACTCATTTAGTTCATGATAATGCGTGGCAAAAAGAATTTTTGGTTTTTGTGGGCAATTATGCAAATGCTCGGCAATGCTCCATGCGATGGAAATTCCATCATAGGTAGAAGTGCCACGGCCAATTTCATCAAGCAATATCAGGCTTTGGTTCGTTACATTATTAATGATGCTTGCTGTTTCATTCATCTCTACCATAAAAGTGGATTCACCCCCGCTCAAATTATCTGAGGCGCCAACACGGGTAAAAATTTTATCAGTTAACGAGATCAAAGCTTCATCTGCAGGTACAAAACTTCCTATATGAGCCATTAATGTTATCAAAGCGGTTTGACGAAGCAATGCAGACTTACCACTCATGTTAGGACCGGTAAGGATGATGATCTGCTGTTCTGTTTTATTCAGCTCAAGATCATTTGTGATATATGTTTCACCGATTGGTAAATTTCTTTCAATTACAGGGTGGCGGCCATTTTTAATGATCAGCTCGTCACCATTATGAAGTGTTGGCTTTTTATAATGGAATTGAATGGTGTTGTGAGCAAAGCAAGTAATACAATCAATGACAGCAATGATATTTCCATTTGTTTGAACGGGAGCAAGATAATCCATCAGTTCATTCAGCAATGCTTCATACGCTTCCATTTCGATCTTTAAAATTTTTTCTTCGGCACCGGTTATTTTTTCTTCATATTCTTTTAATTCAGGAGTAATGTAACGTTCGGCATTGGTCAGCGTTTGTTTACGTATCCATTCGGCAGGTACTTTATTTTTATGCAAGTGAGTTACTTCAAGATAATAACCAAACACATTTGTAAAACCGATCTTTAATGAAGATATACCTGTTGCTTCTGCTTCTTTTTGCTGTAATTCGGCCAAATAGGATTTACCACTATGAGCAATTCGTCTTAATTCATCCAGTTCATTATTCACGCCACTGTTTATCATTCCGCCTTTGATCGCAAGTGCCGGGGGATTATCTACAATCTCTTTGAAAATTTTATCAGCAATATAAACGCAGGGATTTAGTGCGTCGCCTAATCTTTTTAAATATTCATTGTCAGCCGTCGCACAAACTGTTTTTATTTCTGCCACCTGTCTTAATCCACGGGCCATTTGTAAAAGTTCCCGTGGGTTGATCTTTTTCAACGGGATCTTGGAAACCAATCTTTCAATATCACCGCAAAGTTTTATTGCATGAATGATTTTGTTTCTAAGATCGGGGTTAAGAATAAAAAATTCTACAAGTTCGAGTCTCTCATTTATTTTCTGAATATCTTTTAATGGAAAAACTATCCAGCGTTTCAGCAATCTTGCTCCCATTGGGGAAACAGTATTATCCAGAACATCTAATAAAGTATGCCCCGCCTCCGAATTCCTGCTTACTAATTCCAAATTCCTTATAGTAAACCGATCCATCCATAAAAAATCATCGCGGTTGATGCGCTGCATGTTTGTTATATGCTGCAGGTTGGGATGTTCGGTATCTTTCAGGTAATGCATGACAGCGCCGGCTGCAATAAGTCCTTTTCTCAGGTCATCTACACCGAATCCTTTTAATGAAATGGTTTGGAAATGTTTCAATAATGTTTCTTCAGCATAAGCTTCTGAGAATATCCATTCATCAAGTGTATAAGAATATATTTTAGCGCCAAAAAATTCCTTGAATTTTTTTTGTTGGTGTCTTTGAAAAACAATTTCTGCAGGTTTAAAACCCTGCAAGAGTTTGTCCGCATATTCCCGATCTCCTTCGGCAATAAAAAACTCACCAGTGCTGATATCAAGAAAGGCTAGGCCATATTGATCATTTTCTGCAAAATGAATTCCTGCGAGAAAATTATTTGAATGATGTTCAAGCAGTTTATCATTTACGGTAGTGCCAGGTGTCACCATTTCAGTTACGCCTCTTTTAACGATCCCTTTCGCAAGTTTTGGATCTTCCAGTTGATCGCAGATAGCAACACGATAACCGGCTTTTACCAGTTTATGCAAGTAAGTATCGAGGGCATGATGCGGAAAACCTGCAAGATCAGAAGAAGCAGCAGCCCCATTGTTCCGTTTTGTAAGGGTAATGCCTAAGACCTGTGAAGCGATCACAGCATCCTGTCCGAAAGTTTCATAAAAATCTCCTACACGAAAAAGCAATATTGCATCAGGATATTTCTGCTTAATAGCCTTGTGCTGCATCATTAAGGGAGTATCTTCTGTCTTCGTCTTGGCCATAGCTTGTCCGGATTTATCGGGAGACGACAAATATAGGCAAGGGCTTTGGTTTGTTTTCCTATGAGATATCTATGTGAATAAATACGATACTTTCTAAGTTCATTCCTTCTTTCTTGTGAAGTATTAACGTTTTGGTTCATGCCATTACCTTTGCGCCATGCGAAAATTGAGCATGGAAGAATTAGGCCGTAAATCGGTGGATGAATTCAAACAATCTGATAAATTTCCCATTATTGTTGTATTGGAAAATATCCGCAGCGCTTATAATGTAGGTAGTGTATTTCGAACCAGCGATGCATTTTTGATCGAAGCGATCTATATTATTGGCTATTCGGCAAAACCGCCACATAAAGAAATAAAAAA
This sequence comes from Chitinophagaceae bacterium, assembly GCA_036524255.1. Classification (GTDB taxonomy): domain Bacteria; phylum Bacteroidota; class Bacteroidia; order Chitinophagales; family Chitinophagaceae; genus VBAS01. Next base: position 1,054 of record DATDCP010000380.1, on the reverse strand, counting down.
GACAGCACTTGGTGCCGAGGAAACGGTGACATGGAAATATTTTAAAACCTCGGCCGAAGCGATCGACGAATTAAAGATCAGGAAATATAAAGTGTATGCAGTGGAGCAAGCTGAAGAAAGCTATAAACTGCATTCGGCAAACTTTCGCCAAAATGAAAAGATCGCTGTTGTTTTTGGAAATGAAGTAACAGGAGTTGAGCAAACAACCATTCATCTTTGTGATGGATGTATCGAGATCCCGCAGTTGGGTATGAAACATTCTTTGAATATTGCCACCGCTGCAGGGATTGTATTGTGGGAATTAATAAGAAGTAAGATATCACCGGCAGTAAAGGGACGAATTGAACATTAATTGGTTAAAATGAGTAAAGTAAAAAGTTATTTAAGTCTTATAAAATTTTCTCATACTATTTTTGCAATGCCGTTTGCATTGATTGGATTTGCATTAGGATTTTTGAATGTTGACAAAAGAATTCACATACTTACTGGATGGGGGCGAAGAATTTTAGATCCACATGAAGACTACAGTGAAATAGTAAAGTATCGTTTACCTGGTACATATTACGAAGTTGTGGTAAGATTTCTTTTTGTCATCCTTTGTATGGTCTTTGCCCGCAGTGCCGCCATGGCATTTAATCGTTATCTCGACAGAAGCTTTGATGCAAAAAATCCAAGAACTGCAATAAGAGAAATACCTGCAGGTATTTTGAAAGCAAACAATGTTTTGCTTTTTGCAATCATTAGTTGCTTATTATTTATTGCATGTACTTTTTTCATCAATAGAATTTGTTTTTTTCTTTCGCCAGTTGCATTGCTCGTTGTGCTCGGTTATAGTTACACAAAAAGATTTACTCCTCTTTGTCATTTGATACTTGGTTTGGGTTTAAGTCTTGCTCCAATAGGAGCTTATCTGGCAGTAACTGGTCGCTTTGATCTTTTACCAATACTTTTTTCTTTCACAGTTTTATTCTGGGTTAGCGGTTTTGATATTATTTATGCTTTGCAAGATGAAGAGTTTGATAAAACAAATAAACTTTATTCAATTCCGGCATGG
>DATDCP010000379.1:0-2738 GCA_036524255.1 Chitinophagaceae bacterium | reverse complement strand
GGTAACACGATCGTATTAATTCCAATGATATTAAATGGTCATGCTGGAGCAAAGTATGGAATACCCTTTCCTGTTTTTGCAAGAGCAAGCTTTGGAACAAAAGGCGCTAATATTCCCGCAATGCTTCGTGCAATAGTTGCGTGTGGCTGGTTTGGCATCCAGACATGGATCGGCGGTGCATCTATATATTATATTGTAAGGGCATGGAATCCCGGGATGCCTGAGATCGACAGCAACTCTTTATTCCCGCAAGCTGTACCGATGATCTGCTTTTTTGTTTTTTGGTTGCTGAATATGTTAATCGTTTTTCTCGGTGTGGATAGTATAAGAAAACTTTTAGTATTTAAAGCGATATTTCTTCCGGTGGCTGCACTTGCGTTATTGTTTTGGGCGATCAGTGCTGCAAATGGATTAGGTCCTATACTAGAACAACCATCAAAACTCCAGGGTCCTTCGTTTTGGAATTTTTTCTTTCCTGCATTAACCGGCATGGTTGGCTTTTGGGCGACGCTTTCTTTGAACATTCCTGATTTCACACGGTATGCTAAAAGTCAAAAGGCGCAGATAAGAGGGCAGGTGATCGGGTTACCACCATCGATGACATTGTTTGCATTTATAGGTGTAGTGGTTACTTCAGCAACGGCTATCATTTACGGAAGCACCGAATGGGATATTGTAAAATTGGCGGGTAAGTTTGAAAATAAAGTGGTGATAACATTGGCAATGATCGGTATTGTGATCTCAACATTGGCGACCAATATTGCGGCTAACATTGTAAGTCCTGCAAATGACTTTGCCCATTTATCACCGAAGAAGATCAATTTTAAAATTGGTGGTTATATAACCGGTATCATCGGTATCCTGATCTTTCCCTGGAAATTAATAGCGACACCGGATGGGTATATTTTCACATGGCTGGTTGCTTATTCAAGCTTATTAGGACCTGTAGGTGGAATTATGATCGCCGATTATTACTTTATTAAAAGGCAAAAGCTGCTTGTAGATGATCTGTATAAACATAATGGAGAATATAGTTTTAGCAACGGGTTTAATGTAAAAGCCATTATTGCTTTATTATGTGGCATATTGCCAAATGTGCCCGGATTTTTAGTAACAATAAAAATTATAAGCAAAGACGCATTCCCTTTATGGATAAATGACCTGTATAATTATGCCTGGTTTGTTGGGTTTTTTGTTAGCGCCATTCTTTATATCTTACTGATGCGTTCATATAGGGTAACTGAACAAAAATTAAAAGAAGCTTATGTCGCTGTTGATTAAGAACGGAAGGATCATTACGGCTGATGCAGACTATGTCGCCGATATTTTTATTGATGGAGAAGTTGTACATACCATCGGAAAGAATTTGCCTGTAAATGCAGATGAGATCATTGATGCAACTGGTAAATTAGTTTTCCCCGGAGGTATCGATCCACATGTGCATTTGGATATGCCTTTTATGGGAACGTTTTCTTCTGATAATTATGAGACAGGAACAAGAGCGGCTTTATTTGGCGGCACTACGATGGTGATCGACTTTATCTTACAGAAACAAGGAAACAGTTTACGAGCTGCATTAGAAGAATGGAAAGGGAGAAGTGATAATAATTGTGTGGGAGATTATAGTTTTCATATGGCGGTGACAGATTTCAATGAGAATACTAAAAAGGAAATAAAAGATTTTATAGAGAAGGAAGGCATTACATCTTTTAAAACCTTTATGGCTTATAAAGGTGCTTTGATGATCGATGACCGCCAAATGATCGGGTTGATGGAAGAAGTGAAACAGCATGGAGGTTTGATAAATGTGCATGCAACTAATGGTGACATGATCGATTATTTAATTGCAAAGCATAGGGGAGAAGGTAAACTCTCGCCTTTGTATCATTATTTATCGCAGCCGGAAGTAACAGAAGCGGAAGCAGCTGAAAGGTTTGTTGATATGTCGCATTATACCGGGTGTCCAGGTTATATTGTTCATTTAACATGTGAAGGTGCATTGAATGCCGTTCGTAATGCGACAAGAAGAAATCAAAAAGTTTTCGTTGAAACCTGTATTCAATATTTGTTGCTGGATGCATCGTTGTATGAAAAAGATTTTGAAGGGGCCAAATGGGTAATGAGTCCGCCATTGAGAGAAAAGAAAGATCAGGCAACTTTATGGGCTGGCATCAATCAAGGTCTTGTACAAGTTGTTGCAACCGATCATTGTCCATTCATGTGGGAGCAAAAGAAAATGGGCGAAAAAGATTTTTCAAAAATTCCGAATGGTCATCCCGCAATTGAAAACAGGATGGAATTATTATTTAGTGAAGGTGTAGTGAAAAATAAGATCACTTTAAATAAATATGTTGAAGTTGCTTGCACCAATCCTGCAAAAATATTCGGCATGTTTCCAAGAAAAGGAACAATTGCGATAGGAAGTGATGCCGATATTGTAATTTTTGATCCGCATGAGAAACATACGCTATCTGCAAACACTCATCATATGAATGTTGATTATAGTGGTTATGAAGGTTGGGAGTTGACTGGAAAAGTGAAAACAGTTTTGTTGCGGGGTCAGGTAGCGATAGACAATAATCAATGTCTGATTAATAGAGGATATGGTAAATTTATAAAACGAAGCAAAGTTTCTGATAAAATATAAATATGAACCACGGAGACACAAAGGCACAAAGAAACACAGAGAAACTCCGTGACACTCCGTGTCCCCCTGCCTCCGTGGTTTAAAAACAAAA
>DATDCP010000378.1:0-4350 GCA_036524255.1 Chitinophagaceae bacterium | reverse complement strand
CGATGAATTTGTTACAGCGATCGAACAATATTTATCTATTGAAAGAAGCAAGGATTGGCTTAATGAAGTAGATGCACTGTTAAAAACTATGTCTTGGGATGATATATGGAAACGTATGGATGATCTTATGAATAAAACTATAAATACTAAAACTATTAATCATGAAAATAAATCACAAGCCTATGTTTGACTATTTAGTGGTAGGGGCCGGGTTTGCCGGAGCGGTTATCGCTGAGCGATTGGCAAGCCAGGCAGGTAAAAAAGTTTTAATAATTGATAAAAGAAATCATATTGGAGGAAATACATACGATTATTATAATAACGAAGGAATACTTGTACACTTATATGGGCCGCATATCTTTCATACAAATTGCAAAGAGATCTATGACTATCTCGGAAAGTTTACAACATGGCGTCCATATGAACATCGGGTGTTAGCAAGTGTCGATGGAATGTTAGTCCCTATACCGATCAATCTTAATACAATTAATAAATTATACGGCACTCAATTATGTTCATCTGAAGTTGAAAAGTTTTTGGAAGACAGGGCAGAGAAAAAAGAAAGGATAATTACTTCAGAAGATGTAGTAATAAGTAAAGTGGGAAAAGAACTCTATGAAAAATTTTTCAAAGGCTATACAAAAAAGCAATGGGGATTAGATCCAAGTGAGCTGGATGCTTCTGTTGCGGCAAGAATACCAACCCGTACGAATAAAGATGACAGGTATTTCACCGATACATACCAGGCGATGCCTCTTCATGGCTATACAAAGATGTTTGAGAAAATGCTTTCTCATCCGGGAATAAAAGTAATGCTGAATACAGATTACAAAGAAATAGAAAGAATGATCCCGTATAAGGAAATGATCTATACAGGGCCAATCGATTATTATTTTAATAATTGTTATGGAAAACTTCCTTATCGTTCACTTGAGTTTAAATTTGAAACGGTAGAAACAGAATGTTTTCAACCAACAGGTACTGTAAACTATCCTAATGAACATCCTTATACAAGAGTGACCGAGTTTAAATACTTAACAGGACAAAAACATCCAAAAACAACAATGGTATATGAATATCCGAAAGATGAAGGAGATCCATATTATCCCGTACCTCGTCCGGAAAATGCAGAACTATATAAAAAATACCAGGCATTGGCTGCAGAAATACCAAATGTTCATTTTGTTGGAAGATTAGCTACTTACAAATATTATAACATGGACCAGGTAGTAGCGCAATCGTTAACCCTGTTTAAAAAAATAATTGGTACGAAAGAGCAAGAAAATGGAACACAGATCAACGGACATAGATTATCAGTATTGCAATCCTGAGGTTTGGGGCGGAATTGAGTGTACGATCAATAGGGTGAATGATGTTTTTCGTGACCAACTTTTATATTCAGGACATTATACAAGGCCTGGAGATATTGAGCGGTTTGCGGAACTTGGTATTAAAAAACTAAGGTATCCTATACTATGGGAGCATCATCAGTCCAAATCAAATAAAGTAATTGATTGGAGTTGGACGGAAAAACAACTTCATGCAATTCGCAGGAAGCATATTAAACCAATTGCAGGATTAGTGCATCATGGAAGCGGGCCTGCATTTACTAACCTTACAGATAGTGAATTCCCTAACAAACTAGCTTTATATGCTAAAGCTGTCGCTAAAAAATTTCCATGGCTTGAATATTATACCCCGGTAAATGAGCCGTTAACTACTGCAAGATTCAGTGGGCTTTATGGTTTATGGTATCCTCACATGAAAGATGAATTGACTTTTTTTAAAATGCTCATCAATCAACTGAAGGGAGTTGTATTGAGCATGCAGGCGATAAGAAAGATAAACCCCAAAGCCAAACTTGTACAAACAGAAGATCTTTCTAAAACACATAGTACCGATCTGCTTTCTTACCAGGCAGATTTTGAAAATGAAAGACGTTGGCTTACTTATGATCTTTTGTGCGGCAAAGTAGATCAGCAACATTTTTTTTGGGATTATTTTATTTCAATGGGTATCGATATAAGAGATCTGGAATTTTTCTTAGAGAATCCATGCCCGCCTGATATTATTGGTTTCAACTATTATGTAACCTCGGAAAGATATTTGGACGAAAATATTGAGAACTATCATTGTTCAATGCACGGTGGTAATCACAAACATAAATATGCAGATGTTGAAGCTGTGAGGGTTAATCAACTTGCTGGTTTCAATGTTCTTCTAAAAGAAGCAGGGGAGAGATATAAAATTCCTATAGCAATTACTGAAAATCATTTAAGCTGTACCCGTGAAGAGCAAATGCGCTGGTTCAAAGAAACATGGGAGGATTGTTGCAATTTGAAAAAGCAGGGCATTGATATAATTGCCTTAACAGTATGGTCTTTACTTGGGGCCTTTGACTGGAACAGCTTGCTTACTTGTACAAATAACTATTATGAATCGGGTGCCTATGATATTGCAAACAATAAAATTCGTAAAACAGCTCTTGGTAAAATGGTCAATGCAATAGCCACAACAGGAGAGTATCATCATCCATTACTCGAGATCAAAGGATGGTGGAATAAAAATAGAGATATGAATCAAATTATGACATCAAAGAAAGAAAATCGGCTTTTAATAATTGGTAAGAATGGAACTTTAGGAAATGCATTTATCCGTGTATGTGATCACCGTGCAATACCCTATATCGCTTTAACCAGGAAAGACCTTGATATTTCTAATGAACGGGAAGTAAGAGCTATAATAGATGAATATCGTCCATGGGGAGTTATAAACACGGCCGGGTATGTAAAAGTGGACGATGCAGAAACAAATTATAATGAATGTTTTTCTGTTAACACAATTGCACCCGGAATATTGGCGAACACCTGTAGCATTAGGGGAATTCGGTTCATGACTTTTTCTTCAGACCTGATCTTTGACGGAGTAAAAAAAACGCCTTACAGTGAAAATGATCTTGCAAAGCCTTTGAGCATTTATGGAATAAGCAAAGCAAACGGAGAACAAGTTGTACAAAAAGCAAATCCAGGATCATTGATCATTCGAACGAGTGCTTTTTTTGGACCATGGGATCGTTGTAATTTTGCATATACAATTTTAAATTCCCTTGAAAATGAAAGATCATATCCGGTAGTAAAAGATGTGATCATATCACCAACCTATGTGCCCGATCTTGCAAATACTGCCATGGATCTTTTTATAGATGAAGAAAAAGGTATTTGGCATTTGAGTAATGAAGGAATGCTGAGCTGGGCAGATTTTGCTTGCGTAATTGCTGATAGAGCGGGCCATAAAAAAAGCAATCTTCAATTTAAAAACCTGGATGAGATGGGATGGAAAGCCCAACGACCATTGAACAGTGCTTTGAAAAGTGAACGTGGAATAAAGCTACCTGTGTTGGAGAATGCTTTGGAACGATTTTTCGAGCATAGAACCGTTTAAAAGTTATTAGATATGCCGGGAAATAAATTCATGTTTGCTACAGGGATCGAAAATAGTTATCCAACAATTCAGTTACCTGATGGTTCTAGCAAGCGGATAGATGAAATGGAGAAAGGACTTCATTATCAAAATTGGAAAAAGGATTTTGAATTAGTTAAGGAAATGGGGATTGAATTTTTACGATTTGGCCCCCCATATTATAAAACACATTTAGCCCCGGGTAAATATGACTGGTCATTTTCTGATGAAGCTTTTAATTATTTAAAAGAATTACATATAACTCCAATCGTTGATCTATGCCATTTCGGAGTGCCTGATTGGATCGGAAATTTTCAAAATCCTGAATTTCCGAATTACTTCGCTGAATATTCAAAAGCTTTTGCTGAAAGATTTCCTGATCTGCAATTATATACGCCGGTCAATGAGATATTTATTGCGGCGATGTTCTCAGCGCAATATGGTTGGTGGAACGAAAGATTAAGATCAGATAAATCTTTTGTAACGGCATTAAAGCATTTATGCAAAGCAAATGTGATGTCGATGCATTCTATTTTACAAATTCAGCCGGAGGCGACGTTCATTCAAAGTGAATCTTCAGAATATTTTCATGCAATGGATCCATTGGCAGTTCCATTAGCAAGATTTCTTAATCAAAAAAGATTCCTTTCTCTTGATCTTACTTATGGTTACCCGTTAAATGTTACGATGTATGAATACCTGCGTTCAAATGGGATGACAAGCGATGAATATTATTGGTTCACACAAAACCAGGTGAAGGCCAAATGTATAATGGGAAATGATTATTATGTGACAAATGAACATTTAGTTTTTCCCAATGGGCATACACAAGCTGCAGGCGAAATATTTGGGTATTATGTAATAACTAACCAGTATTATAGAAGATACAAG
>DATDCP010000377.1:0-2689 GCA_036524255.1 Chitinophagaceae bacterium | reverse complement strand
AATGCTTATATGAAAGTCTCCATTTACCTCGCTTGGCTTAAGAGCAACTGAATCTAATTCACTTTCAAAGGTGGTGAGAAATTCCTGCGCCATGTAAGCGGCCCGCAATAACCAATGGCATTTGGGGCAGTATTCGATAATAACAGATGGTTTCATGTTTTATAAGTTATCTGCAGTAAAATTAGAGCTTATTGACCGGACTATGTAATAGTCAAAACAAAGTATTTTTCTCATAGGATGTAATAACTTTTGCCTCAACTTGCCCTTTAAACAGATAGTAAAATATTCCATCATTACAGTAAAACATGGCATTGAATACCCTTCACTTCCGGTCTAATTTTCTACTTTGAAAAACCGGGAAATAAACATCAAAAACCGGTCTTAACGATTGTATATGTTCTGATCAATGCCATTGAGAAAATTTACTTCATCTCTATTAGGTCATTTGAACAACAATCTTAGCGACCAAATTCAGTTTAACTCCGGGTTTAATTAAGAAAATGATGAATACAACAACATCAACAACCGGAACCATTAAAAAATTCTTTGAAGATTTTGAGCTTAACGAAGGTCGCACAACAGCGAAGCGCAAAATTACAGCAGCAGATATTGATCTGCATGCTGAGGAGTCAGGAGATTATTTCCCACATCATATGGATGCTGAATGGTGCAAAACACAGCCTTTTAAAAAAAGAATGGCACACGGCACATTAGTATTAACGATAGCGATCGGGTTGACCGCTGATGTTATCAATGAAGTAAGCATGACTTATGGATTTGACAGGATACGTTTTGTGAAGCCAGTGTTTATTGATGACACAATTCATGTTGTGACCAGGATCAAAGAAAAGAAAGATCATAAAAAGAAAGGCTTTGGATTGGTGATCGAGCAGGTTGAAACTTTTAATCAGGACGATCAACTGGTGATGGTCTGTGAGCACATTTACCTGGTAGAGAAAAAAGCTGAAGAAAGTTAAACATGGCAGCAGTTTTAATTGGTATAACGTGGGGGCACAGCAGGGGTATTACTCCTCTGCTGGCTGCTTCCCAGCGTTATGAGGAACTGAACCCGGAAGTAGAGATCACGTGGAAGAAAAGAACATTACAGGACTTTGCTGATTTTCCTCTTGAAAAATTAACTGAAGAATATGATCTTTTGATCATTGATCATCCATGGGTAGGATGTGCGGCTGCCACTAAATGTGTATTGCCGCTGAATGAGTATTTATCAAAAGAATATTTAGAAGATCAATTAATAAACTCTGTTGGTTATTCTCATCCCAGTTATATTTATAAAAATTCTCAATGGGCATTAGCAATAGATGCGGCTACACCGGCTGCGAGTTATCGGAAAGATCAATTTGAAAAAAATAAAATTGCTCTTCCGCAAACATGGGAAGATGTTCTTGTACTGGCAAAAGCTGGGAAGGTTGCAGTGCCGGCTATCCCCATTGATCTGCTGATGAGTTTTTATTCTTTCTGTATTGCGCAGGGAAAAGAACCATTTCAGAATTTGGATGAAGTGGTAGGTGTGCAAACAGGGGTCCAGGCAATAGAAACAATGAAGGAATTCTATTCTATGGTAGATAAGAAAATGTTTAACTGTAACCCGATCGCTGTAGCCGAAATGATGAGTACAACTGATGACTATTGGTATTGCCCTTTTGCTTATTGTTATTCTAACTATTCAAGGAAAGGATACGCAAAGAATTTACTGTATTATACCGATGTTGTTTCTTTCAGCGGAAATAAATTCAGAACAACAATTGGAGGAACAGGATTAGCTGTTTCAGCATTTAGTAAGCATAAAAAAGTTGCACTCGACTTTACGAGCTGGATCGTTTCAGGAGAAATGCAACGAACGTTCTACGTGCAGCATGGTGGCCAGCCCGGACATCGTTCGGCATGGACAGATAGCGAGGCAAATCAATTAACACATGATTTCTTTAAAAACATTTTGCCTATAATGGATAATGGATACGTAAGACCAAGATATAATGGTTACTTGCATTTCCAGGATCATGCAGGGGTGCCATTGCAAAAATGCTTGTTGGAAAATGGCGATCCGGCAGAAACATTGAATGAAATGAATAAACTATACAGGCAAAGCATAGCTCACAAAAACTTAAACCCTGCATGATGGAATTGCCTTTGAAAGGATTGATAGTAGTAGAGTTTAGCCAGTATTTATCTGGCCCATCTGCTGCATTGCGTCTCGCTGACTTAGGCGCAAGAGTTATAAAAATAGAAAAGCCAAATGGTGGAGATGCGGGAAGAAAACTGGCGATAAAGAATCTTTGGGCTGATGATAGCTCATTACTCTTTCATACTATTAATCGTAATAAGGAAAGTTTTACTGCCGATCTTAAGAATGCAGATGATATTATTATAATAAAGAAGCTGATCAAAAAGGTGGACGTGTTGATACATAATTTCCGTCCGGGAGTGATGGATAAATTAGGATTGGGCTACACTACAGCAAAAGAGATAAATCCCCGGCTCATCTATTCAAAAATTTCCGGTTATGGAAAAGAAGGTCCGTGGAAGAGCAAACCAGGACAGGATCTGTTGTTACAGGCAATGACAGGATTGGCTTATACAACAGGTAATGGTGACAATGGTCCCGTTCCATTTGGAATAGCTGTAGGTGATATTTTATGTGGTGCACAACTAGTGCAAGGAATTATAG
>DATDCP010000376.1:0-2924 GCA_036524255.1 Chitinophagaceae bacterium | reverse complement strand
ATTACAGCAGTTGACCTTGGTCGTATACTGGATTTCGGACGAGTAAGAAATTTTAATTCCATGCTCCAGTATACTGACCCTTCAAATCCCCAATTCATTGAAAGATTTAATGCGTTGCAGTCGTTTTATTCAAGTAAGGGGTACGATTCAGATGCAGCTTACCAGGCAGCAGTGAACGGTGTAACAGGTATGATAAAATTGCAGGCCTTTTTTAAAAGTATGAGCCAGGTGTTTCAAGTTGCGGTTGTTGTATGCTTTGTATTGATAGCTGTGATTTTTGTTTTATGGGTACTGCAGAACTACCGCATGCTTATTGATTTTTTTACATTCAAAAATAAAACGAATGAAAATGCAAAAGCTGTATCACCAAAAATTTAATTCATTTTTGGTGATATTATTTTTATCCGGATCACAGTTACTGCATGCGCAGAAAACTTTTTCTGCAGAGCAATGTGTGCAATACGCTTTTGAGCACAACCCATTGTTGCAGGCATCATCAACAGATACTGCTATTAGCGACCTGGACATTAAACGAGTATCCGGGCTTTATCTTCCAAGGGTAAATTTCGGAGCAGCAGTTCAATATTATATTACTAAGAGGAATCTGCTTGTTGAAGGAGGCACTACTCTTGCGCCATCAACTGTGGCTCCGGGAGAGCCATATGCAATTCCCGTGGGTTATAACAATTCATGGTTCCCCACACTGAGTGTGAACCAGCTCATTTTTGATCCTTCTTACCGTAATTCCCATAATATTGCCTCGCAAAATAGAGTACTGCAACAACAGGAAATAGCAGATTTTAAAATAAACCTGGTCTCAGGAATTTATAAAGCCTATAGTGCATGCAGATTATTGGAAGTACAGGCAAAATTTCTTGTAGAAAATATCAATCGTATTGATACACTGATAGAACTTACTCGTATAAAATTCAAAGAAGGGGCAGGTATAAAAATAGAAGTGAATCGTGTAGAAGTAACTGGTAACCGGATGCGCAGTGCATTGGCAGATGTTCGGAACAGCTTTGCCGGAGCAATGCTTGGTTTACAGTTCCAGATGAATTACCTGGAGAAAGATAGTATGATACTTTCCGATGCATTTTCTGTGCCCCAAATTGTAAGCACTGCTGATCCTATTATGCAGGAACTTTTATTGGGTGATCCGGCAAAACGAATAGAAAGCCAGATGCTAAAAACGCAAATTGCATTGGCTGATGAATCCATCAAACTGGAGCGGGCAAGAAAGCAGATAAGCATAGGCGCTGACGGCCAACTGGGTTTTACTCCTGCTGCCAATAGCATTGATAAAATTTTCCAGGGTGAAAGATGGAGACCATATTCCTACATTGGTGTAAATCTTTTTGTGCCTATATTTAATGGGAGTGATGTAAACAGGGCCGTTGAGCAAAGAAAATTACAGGCATCCCAGGTAAGAAATTATTTTGATCAGTTTACAAGTCAGTTTGAAAATGAAAAGCAAACAGTATTTTACCAGATAAAAAATGCAAAGGAAAAATTCCTATATGCTGAAACAAATTTAAAACTGGCAGAAAATAATATTTATTTACTCCAGGAGGCCTTTATAAATGGCGTTGCGGATAACCAGGACCTGATACTGGGAGAAAATGATCTTTATGAAAACCAGGCTCGCTACTATGACGAGTTATTACAATTGTTATTGAGCCAGATCGAAGGACGACATGTAACCGGGGGATATAATAGGGTCGTAGGATTATCAGATTAAATAACATTACAAGAAATACTCATGATATCATATTCATTAAAAAATCAATCCGCTTTAGTTACGGGTGCCAATTCAGGTATTGGTGAAGCTATTGCCATTGGTCTTGGCGAAGCCGGAGCCAATGTAGTAGTCAATTATGTTGTTGATCCGGCATCTGCCGAATCAGTAGCAGATAAGATCCGATCCTTTGGTAGCAAGGCCATCACATTGAAAGCTGATGTAAGCAATGAAGAAGAAGTAAAGTCAATGTATAAAGCCATGTTCAAAGAATTTGGCACCATTGATATTCTTGTTAACAATGCCGGTCTTCAAAGAGATGCTGCTTTTCATGAGATGACACTTGACCAGTGGAGTAAAGTAATTAATGTTAACCTGACCGGGCAATTTCTTTGTGCCCGTGAAGCAATAATTGAAATGTTGCGTCGCGGTGTAGTACAAGATAGATCTGTGGCCTGCGGTAAAATAATTTGTATGAGTTCAGTGCATGAACTTATTCCATGGGGAGGGCATGTAAATTATGCATCTTCCAAAGGAGCCATCAAAATGTTTATGCAAAGCCTGGCACAGGAATATGGAGACAGGAAGATCAGGGTTAACAGTATTTGTCCCGGTGCCATACAAACACCGATCAATACGGGTGCATGGAGTACTCCGCAGGCATTGGCAAGTCTCATGTCGCTTATTCCATATAACCGGATCGGGCAACCAGTAGATATTGCTAACCTTGCTGTATTCCTTGCTTCAGATGCATCGGATTATATAACAGGTGCCAGTATTTTCATAGACGGTGGAATGACCGTATTTGAAGGATTTGCAGAAGGAGGATAATAATTGATCTTCTATAGGTTTACAAATCCGGGTGATCATTACGTTTTGGAAGAAATCGTTTGATATTTAAAAGGATCGGGAACTTTTTTTAATAGATCAAAAGGTTTGATTTGTTGAGGTGAATTTTGTAGAATGAAAATTCTCTAACTTTAAGAATATATTTTTTCGACGTTCCAGAGACATTAACCATTAAAACATTTGACTATGAAAAAGATCATTTTGGCATTTTTACTTATTGCCTCTTTTGGTATTTGCAATGCACAGGTTACAGTTCCCCAAACAGTTCCTTCTACACAAGATTTTATTAAACCACCAGCTATCGGTGATGTTGATAAAACAACAGGCAGTGTGGTTG
>DATDCP010000375.1:0-15785 GCA_036524255.1 Chitinophagaceae bacterium | reverse complement strand
GATGAATTAACCAATGATGAAATTCATGGTCATGGTGAAGGAAATCTGAGGATCATTTCAGGTACGTCTGAAAAAATGACCATGCGAGGACGATTTGATATCAATGACGGCGTTTACAATTTCAGCTTTCAATCATTCTTTAAAAAACCGTTCGAATTAAATAAATATGTAAATAATTATATTGAATGGACCGGGGACCCTTTTCACCCTATCGTAAATATTGAAGCGATCTATAAAACGGAGCGGAAAGTTGATTTCGCTCCTTTGATAACCAATAATATTCCCAATTCTAACATTTCTTCTTTCCGTGATTTTGTATATGTAGTGGCAAAAATGAGAGGTGATCTTTTTAAACCGGATATCACATTTGCACTTGACTTTCCTACAGAGAGTCTTGCCAAAACCGATGCCACTGTTTCGTTTACCATTGATGAGATCTTAAAAAATGAAAATGAGCTTAACAAGCAGGTTGCATTTCTTGTTGTATTTAACAGTTTTGCGCCTTCCAACTCAGCTTCATCTTTAGGCCTGGCTTCTGCTTCCGGCGTTGACCTTTTTGTGAATAGTATTTCAGATTTTCTATCTTCTCAAATTAATGGAGTCCTTAATAATATTTTATCAAATAAGCTAAAGATCCCGGGGTTGTATGTAAACTTTTCAGGTTCGCTTTACAATCCAAATCCTATTGGAGATGCGTTCCTTTATGATAGAACTAACCTGAATCTTTCTGTAGGCAAGACAATATTTAATAACCGTGTTGTTCTAACTTTTGAGGGCAATTATGATGTGCCGTTTCAATCAACTGCTTCGCAGGTAAGCAGTGATCTGCTTACAAATTTCACCACTGAATTTCTTATAAATAAAAGTGGCTCTATCCGTGCAACAATTTTTTATAGAGAGAACGTTGACTTGTTAACCGGTTATTCTACCAGCGCCGGCAAGTCAAGGAAATATGGTACCAGTCTAACATATCGCAAAGACTTTAACAGGTTAGGGGATATTTTCAGACGTAAAAAGAAAATGGCACCAACTCCGGCGCCGTTAGATACTCCAACAAAACAAGGCAATTAATACGAATTTATTTTTTGAGATCTATTGATTATCGTCATCCATGATCTCATGTCCGAGTTTATCTCTTTTTGTCAACAGATATTTTTCGTTATGCGGATTAGATGAAATTTCGATAGGAATATTTTCAACGATCTCAAGACCATAACCCATAAGACCCACTCTTTTTTTAGGATTATTGCTGATCAATTTCAATTTACAAATTCCGAGATGACGCAAGATCTGTGCTCCAATGCCGTAATCTCTTTGATCCATTTGAAAACCAAGATGAAGATTTGCTTCCACAGTATCCAATCCTTGTTCCTGCAACTGATACGCCTTTAATTTATTTACCAAACCAATACCGCGACCCTCCTGGTTCATATAGAGGATCGCACCTTTGCCTTCTTTCTCCACCATTTTCATAGCAGCATGCAGTTGCTCACCGCAATCGCAGCGAAGTGATCCAAGAATATCACCAGTAAAACAGGATGAATGCACTCTTACCATCACCGGTTCATCTTTTTGCCACTCGCCTTTAATTAATGCAAGATGTTCATTGCTGTTATGTTTTTCCTTGAAAGCAACCAATTTGAAATCGCCATATTTTGTCGGCATATCAACTCTAACAACTTCATCTATCAACGAGTCTCTTTTTATACGGAACTCTATAAGATCTTTTATAGAAATAATTTTGAATTCGAATTTTTTTGCTACTTCAATTAATTGTGGCAAACGAGCCATCGTGCCATCATCATTCATTATTTCAACTAATACACCAGCTGGTTCAAACCCTGCAAGACGTGAGAGGTCAATAGCAGCTTCAGTATGCCCAACTCTTCTCAATACGCCACCCTTTTTTGCACGCAATGGAAATATATGACCCGGTTTTCCAAGATCAGAAGGCTTTGTTTCGGGATTGATCAATGCATGAATTGTTTTTGAACGATCATGTGCTGAAATACCTGTGGAGCATCCGTGACCTAACAGATCAACAGAAACAGTAAAGGCAGTTTCATGCAAAGCAGTATTATTATTCACCATTAATTCTAGTCCCAGTTCATCACAGCGTTCTTCAACAAGAGCTGCACAAATAAGACCACGGCCATGCTTGCTCATGAAATTAATGACCTCAGGACTGGCATGGCGGGCAGCAATAATAAAATCTCCTTCGTTTTCCCTG
Source organism: Chitinophagaceae bacterium (assembly GCA_036524255.1). Classification (GTDB taxonomy): domain Bacteria; phylum Bacteroidota; class Bacteroidia; order Chitinophagales; family Chitinophagaceae; genus VBAS01. The sequence goes on along the minus strand of DATDCP010000375.1, from coordinate 13,555 downwards.
TCCTCTTCATCAACAACGATAACAATTTTACCGGTCTTGATATCCTCAATGGCACTTTCAATACTATCTAACATACTAAATCAGGTTTTGGCAAAATTACACACAAACCGGTGGAAGGAAAGTGGAAAATATTTTGATATAAAAAGCAGCGTTTCAGAGCCGTGTCACGATTCATTAAAAGTTTATATACCAACAATAATTTGTTAATATTTGGCTATTTTTAACCGGAAGGAATTCCCTTTCTTTGCAACAATAAACTAACACTTATGCTTAAGAGAATCTTGTTTTCCCTTACAATGGTATTTATTGCAGCCACTTATTCACAGGCACAAGTAACCACCAGTAGTGTTACAGGTAATGTGATCGATGCGGCTACGAAGGAACCACTCGTGGGCGCCAGTATCATTGCCACCCACACACCTTCAGGTACAAAATATACTGGCTTGTCAACTAAAAGCGGTGAGTTTACTATTCATGATATGAGGGTCGGGGGTCCTTACCTTGTTATTGTATCTTTTGTCGGTTTTGAATCTGTGACTTTTGACGATGTGATGCTAAAACTTGCGGAGTCATTTTTGTTGGAAGTTACATTGAATAAAAAAGAAGGGACGCTTGAAAACGTTATTATCAGCACAACAAAAAGAAACCCGATATTAAATTCAAGCAGAACTGGAGCCATGACTAACATTGGAGTACAGGCCATAAACAGCTTGCCTAGTATCAACAGGAGTGTAAATGATTTTACACGCCTTACCCCCCAGGCAAATGGCACGTCTATCGGTGGTGGTAATTACAGACAAAACAATTTTACTGTCGACGGTGCTGATTTTAATAACTCATTTGGAATTGGTATAAACCTTCCTGCAAACGGTTCTCCAATTTCCATAGATGCTCTTGAAGAGATATCAGTGAATGTGACTCCTTATGATGTACGTCAATCAGGTTTTATTGGAAGTGCTATCAATGCGGTTACCCGTTCTGGCACAAATCAATTCCAGGGGTCTCTTTATCATTATTTCAGGGATGCGAACAACCAGGGAAACCAGGTAAACAAAACTATTTTTCAAAAACCCGCATTTGAATTTAGACAATTTGGCGGTCGTTTTGGCGGACCGATCATTAAGAATAAATTATTCTTCTTTGTGAACTACGAAACGGATAACCAACCAAAACAAATTCAATCAAGATTTGCCGCTACTTCTTCGGCTCCTTATGGCAGCGCCGCTAATATTGCCCGACCAACAACAACAGAACTTGATGAGATCAGCAGCTATTTGCAAACAAATTACGGCTATGAGACTGGCCCTTATGAGAACTATAATACAGAAATTGAAAGAACAAAATTTGTTGCTCGCATCGACTGGAATATTAATTCAAAACATAAATTTAATATGCGCTATAGCCAGGTAGAAGGTTTTGAGCCAACAGCACCAAGCACTTCTGTAACCGGTACTGGTAATTCATTCGCTGCTGGCGCAGGTCGTACGGATATCAATGCACTTTGGTACAGCAATTCACAATATCTGCAAGGAGCAAACTTTTACTCATTTGCCGCTGAATTAAATTCAAAGTTTGGAAAGCTTTCAAATACATTACGTGCAACTTATACTTATCAGAATGACTCCCGTGAATCTCCCAGTTCACAATTCCCTTTTGTAGATATTTTAAAAGATGGTTCTCCTTTTACATCTTTCGGTTATGAATTGTTCAGCTATGGTAATTTAAGAAAAGTAAAGATGTATTCTTTTGTTGACAATCTTACCTGGAGATCAGGGATACACAACTGGACAGTGGGCGGACAGGTTGACTGGAGTGAAACGATCAACGGCTTTCAGCGTTTTGGCTTAGGTTATTTCCGTTTTAATTCAATCGAGGATTTTAAAAACGGTGTAAAACCAACTGACTATGCACTTACTTATTCTTTGGAAAAAGATTTTGCACAAGCATTCCCAACTTTTCAGTTCATGCAATATTCAGCTTACGGACAGGATGAGATCGCATTCAACAAAAAATTCAAACTTACACTTGGATTAAGACTTGATCTACCTACCTATCCAGAGATAAGTGAAGTAAAAACACATCCAATCGTTGCAGGTCTCACATTTGCAGACGGTCTGAAAATAAATACAGGAAACTTGCCCAAATCCACCCTGATGTGGTCTCCAAGAGTTGGATTTAATTATGATCTTTATGGCAATCGTTCATTACAGATCCGTGGTGGTACCGGCATTTTTACAGGAAAGGTTCCATTTGTTTGGATAGTTAGCCAGGTTGGTGATGCAGGTATGTTACAGGTTACCCAATCATGGAATGGCACTGCAAATACACCTGGTCCTTTCAATCCTGATCCGGCTGCTTACAGACCAGCAAATGTACCAGTTGCAGGCTCAGTTGTCCCAAGTGCAATTTCTGCATTTGACGAAAACTTCAAATTCCCCAGAACATGGAAAACAAGTCTTGCAATTGATTCAAAACTTCCATGGAACATGATCTTTACTTTAGAAGGAATAATAAATAAAGATATAAATGCAACAGTTTTTAAAAATGTTAATCTGGTTGAACCGCAGCTTTTAAATACGGTAGGCTACCCTGATGTCAACAGATCAATGTACCCCGTCAATGCTCAACAAAAATTCATTAATCCATTAACTACCGCTGGTCTGCCTAGTGCAACAGGTACACAGGCGTTTAATGCTGTATATGTAACCAATGATAAACGCGGTGTATATGCTTCACTCACTGCTAAGGTTGACAAATTTTTCAGAAATGGAATCGGTTTTTCATTGGCTTATGTAAAAACGTTTGCAAATAGCTTGTTTGATGGTGGTGGTGATCAACCATTATCAGCATGGCAAAGCACGCCAACTTATAATTCACCTAATACGCCTACACTTAGCTATTCAGGTTTTACAGTTCCCGATCGCTTAGTTGCATCTTTCACATATAGAAAAGAATATTTCAAACATTTTGCGACTACCATTTCAATGATGTATGCTGGCTCCATCGATTACCGTTTCTCTTATGTTTATGGTGCTGATTTCAACCGCGATGGTTTCAATGGTAATGATCTTATCTATATTCCCAAAAACCCTTCTGAAATTACATTTACAGCTTTCACGTATCCAAATGGTGTTAATTACACTGCTGCAGAACAAAGCGCAATGTTCTTTAAATACATTGACCAGGATAAATACTTGAAAGCTCATAAAGGGCAATATGCAGAACGTAATGGCGCACAGGCCCCCTGGAGAAACCAGGTTGATATTAAGCTTATCCAGGATATCTTTATGAATGTTGGTAAAACAAAAAATACGATCCAGCTTACTCTTGACATATTCAATTTTGGTAACCTGATCGATCCAAACTGGGGTAAAGTAAAAACCGTCAACGCTTCATCTGTATTGGTTCCAACAAATCAGAATGCACTTGTACCTGGCGGTACTGTTATGCCAACTTTCCGCCTCGCTACAGACAGGAACAACCCGATTATTGAAACATTCAGGGATAACGTAAGCGTTGCATCTACTTATTATATGCAAATGGGATTGAGATATATTTTCAATAATTGATAATTTCATTCTAATAAAAAACCTCTTCCCAAAAACAAGAGGTTTTTTTTATTTTGATCACCAATTAGCTCTAAGTTCTGAACTCATGGCTTCGGACTAATTCCCCATCCCCATTTCAAAAAAGCCGGCATAGCCCGTCCCCAGGTTTTTACATCATGCTTTCCATCTTCATAGTTTATATACCGGATGTCATTGCTGTTTCGATACCCTTTTTTTTCTAATTCTTCAATTAAGCCAAGTGTATCATCAATTGAATCGATGATACCATTATTATTCCTGTCCATCTTTTCATCAAGAGAACCAGTAGTAAAATAAAATTGTAATCCCGGCTTATACTCACCTTCTCTTATAAGTTTGTGTATGATGCGATCAGTTGCTTCATTATAATCTTGAAGCAGATCTTTTGATCTCCACCACAATGAACCAGAAAACACGGCAGCTTTTGAAAAATATTCAGGGTAATGCCAAACAGTATCGATGGCCGAAAGACCACCCAGCGAAAAACCTGCGTAAGCTTTTTCTTTAAAATTATTACCGAAGTATTCAATTATATAAGGAATCAATTCATTCAAAACAAATTGCTGATGCAATCGGGCTTTTGCTCCCCTGCCTTTATAATCCAACACTTTTGCCGTTCCATACTCCATTTTTCTTTCGGCACTGCAATGAATACCAACACAAAGAATGGGCTCTATTTCTTTTTGTTCATAGAGCTCAGCCAACATCTGTTCAAAATGAAATTTAGGAAGATCCTGCCCATCGTTAATTATTAACAGGCTCACTGACTCGCTATCCGATCTTACAGGCGGAAGATAAATATCTATAAGTACGTCCCTTTCAAGGTAGGTAGAGTGGCGGACTATATTTTGTACAAGGACTGAAACCTGCTTCAAACGCTGCATTTGCGCAAAATTAGGGGATGCTCACTAAAGATAACCGTGCTTTGTTTTGAAACAATCTTGCTTCTTTTTTGTTTATCTTCTCTTTAAAAAATACATTTGATTACTTACCTGCCCCCAAATAATTTATCACATTAAACTAAATTTTATGAAGAAGATCGGCGTGTTACATGGTAAAGAAAGAAGCTTTCCAATGGCTTTTGTAGAAAGGGTCAATAGTAAAAATATTTCCGGGATCATGGCTGAATCTGTTCGTATTGAAAAGGCGATACAAGGCGAGCCAACCGGTTATGCTGTGATCATCGATCGCATATCACAGGATGTTCCTTTTTACCGCACCTGGCTAAAAAATGAAGCGTTAACAGGGACTGCTGTTATCAATAACCCATTTTGGTGGAGCGCTGATGATAAATACTTTAACAATTGCCTGATGACAAAAGTGGGGGTGCCAATTCCAAAAACTGCGATCATTCCTTCTCGGGATCATCCTGATGATACTACAGAAGAATCATTCAGCAATCTCGCTTATCCAATGGCCTGGGAAACCATATTTAAATATGTCGGCTTCCCTGCATATATGAAGCCATTTGCAGGGGGTGGATGGAAACATGTATATAAATTAGATAGCAAAGAAGATTTTTTTGATAAGCATAGCGAAACCGGGCAATTAGTAATGTTATTGCAGGAAGAAATTGTTTTTACAGAATATTATCGCTGCTATTGCATCGGCAGAAAACATGTTCTCATTATGCCTTATGAGCCACGCAATCCGCATCATCTTCGATATGTAGCAAGCTTTACACCATCGCCTGAGCGATTAAAACAAATGGAAGATATTGTTCTGCGCATTTGCAATTATCTTGGCTATGATTTTAATACCGTAGAATTAGCGATAAGAGATGGTGTTCCTTATGCAATAGATTTTTGCAACCCTGCCCCCGATGCAGAACGCAGCAGTGTTGGTGAAGAAAATTTTGCATGGGTAGTTGAAACAGCTGCTAACTATGCAATAGAAAGAGCCCTGGAACAAAAAGAAGGACAGGATAATTTAACATGGGGCGAGTATGTAAAAAGAGGCGCAAATAAAACCTCATTGGTTTGATTTAAGAATTACGATTTTAGATTTTATGGTAACATCTTATTAAATCCGAAATCTGACATCTAAAATCTAAAATAATAGAATGGCTACTTTAAACTATAAAACTTTCACTCTCGGCGTAGAAGAAGAATACATGGTGCTTGATCCTGAGACACGGGAATTGAAAAGTCATGAACAGAAGATAGTGCATGAAGGTCAAAAAGTGATCAAGGATAAAGTAAAGGCTGAAATGCACCAGGCCGTAGTGGAAGTAGGAACAGATATTTGTGCTGATGCAGATGAAGCATGGCAGGATGTAGCAGCGTTAAGAAAAACAATTTCAGAAATTGCCGGCGGTCTTGGTTTTGCAATGGGAGCTGCGGGAACACACCCATTCAGTCATTGGGAAAGCCAATTGATAACTGATCATATTCGCTATAACGAATTAGTAAATGAATTACAGGAAGCAGCCCGTAGTAATTTAATATTTGGATTGCATGTGCATGTAGGAATGGAAAACAGGGAAATGGCAAATCATATTGCCAATAGCACAAGATATTTTTTGCCACATATATATGCATTGAGTACGAACTCTCCTTTTTGGGAAGGGAGACTTACCGGTTATAAATCTTTCCGGACAAAAGTGTTTGATAAATTTCCCCGCACAGGTATTCCTGAAGCATTCGACAGCATTGAAGCCTATGAAAACTATGTGAAACTGCTGGTGAAAACAAACTGTATTGATAATGCAAAGAAAATATGGTGGGACCTAAGAGTACATCCTTTTTTTAATACTGTTGAATTTAGAATTTGTGATATTCCTCTTACTGTTGATGAAACGATCACCATTGCCACACTTTTCCAGGCAGTTTGTGCCAGGATCTATCTTTTGCGTAGTAAAAACCTGAATTTTATTCAATATTCCCGGGCATTGCTTAATGAAAATAAATGGAGAGCCAGTCGCTATGGGATCGATGGTCGCATGATCGATTTCGGAAAAGAAGAAGAAGTAAACACCCGTGCACTCTTATACGAATTGCTTGATTTTATTGATCCCGTTATTGATCATCTTGGCAGCCGGCATCGCCTTGCACATATCCATAAAATTTTGGAAAATGGAACCGGTGCTGACCGGCAATTAAAAACATTTGAAGAAACAAAAAACCTGGTGAGTGTTGTAGATTATATCAGGCAACAATTTTTAGCTGGTATATAATATTTTTAACCTCTAATCATTAAATATGTTTTCTATTAAAAGATCATTATTCGTTATGTTAGCTTGTGTGTTTGTAATTGCATGTAACCAATCTGAAGACAAGGACACACTGGACACTGCAACCAGTACCAGCACGGCAGAAAGTTCTATATCTATTAGCCCCACTCCCACTTCTTCAACTTCCATCCAGGATATTTGGGTGCTCGATAGCATAAACAATAAAGTTCCGGATTCAAATTATTTTTCACATGGCACTCCTTATTTCGATTTTAATCTTGATAAAAAAACTTTTTCCGGCCATACAGGTTGTAATGGTATAAATGGCAAACTAAGTGAGGTAAGCGGAAAACTAGTTTTTGACAGCCTCCAATTCTCAAAAGAAGTCTGCAAGGATAAAGGATTTGAGAAAAAACTTCTTAAAGCATTTAATAAAGCTGTTACTTATAATATTTTAAATGATAAGTTGTATATGAACATAGAGCCCGGAACTGTTTATATTTTTAGAAGGATCCGGCGCTGACATATTAAATGTTCACTTGGGCCACGTTATTTTACAGGGCAGATGTTAATTCCAACGTCTGCCTTTATTTTTGCTACATGTCCTTTTCAATTGATACTTCAAAAATTGTGATGCAGCCTGTCACCGTTACCTTCATGGAAATGCATGAACCGAAAGAGTTGCCTATTTCTCTACCTGGTACTCATTTCGGTTTATTACTCAACCCAATCCCGGTTAATGAGTACAGGAAATTTTATTATGGCGTTGGAGAAAAACATTCCTGGCTGGACAGAATGGTTATGCCTGATGAGGAATTGTTTGATAAAATAAATGCAAGCAATGTTGATATTTTTCTTTTCTATGTAAATAAAGAAGTGGCAGGATATATTGAATTTGTAAAAGAAGAAAAATATGTGGAGATCCTCTACTTTGGATTAATGCCGGCTTTCATTGGCCAGGGCTATGGTAAATATTTTTTACAATGGGTGATTGCGAAAGCATGGAGTTACAAACCAGAATGGATACAGTTAAATACCTGCATCTTCGATCATCCAAATGCACTTGGAACGTATAAAAAAGCAGGCTTTACTGAAATAAGAAAAGAAACACATCAAAGAAGGGTATTAATTAGTTAGGATCTTCTAACTTAACCTACTGTTTTGTTTCTTCCACTTTTGTTTTAATAGTAATTGAAGGATGCTTATTGGGCGCATTAACACCACTTAATGCAAGAAACTTTAGCGATACTTCCGGCTTTCTTTCAATTGTCTTTACTTCAATGGTTGTTTTCTCACCGGCTTTTAAAGTAATAATATCATTATTGTTATGAAATGTATAACCAGTTTGATTTTGTAATGTGATATCAACACTTGAAAGATTTTCTATCTCCACTCCCAGCACATTATATCTACCTATATACTTTGCAGATGTAATTTTTAATGAGCTTTGGATCAGTGGTATGAGAAATTCATCACGACCGATCAATAAATTTTTAAATACCGCAACCGTACGACGATTCATCAACGCATCTTTTATACTCGCTTCATTTCTTTCTTTTGCAAAAACCAACGTTAATGGCCTGTGCCCGCCTTGTGGTATTTTAAAATCCCAATCGACCAACTTATGAATATCAGTGGTTCCCATGATCGTTAGATTGTTATCCAATGCTATCTGCAGGGCTTCATCAGAATACATTGATCCATTCACCACTTCAATACCATCAAGTAGTTTTTCCCGAATAAGAAGACGATGTACATCAGTAAGTGTAGCCATACCATCCTTACGTTGTGAGGTCCATTGTGGATGATTCCAAAAAATAAAAGCTCCTTGTTTTTTTGCGTCACGAAAAACCTGGATAGAATCATCTATCAACAATTTATTCGGATCGGAAATAAAAATTGCATTATTATGCCCGGGCGGCATTCTTCTGGTGATCTCAGAGCCCTTCACAATTATCAGGTCATGATTTGCTGCCTCCTTAATTGCAATATCATAAGAACGATTTCTATCAGGATGAGGGATATCGGCTTTGTGTGGCTGGTATTCGAGGTGTTCTGTTAGTGAAATGACATCGAGCCCATCCATTAACGCTTCCTGCACTCTTATGTCGGGCCATACACTTCCATCAGAAAAAACAGTGTGCTGATGAAGGTCACATTTCAATGTTTTATATCCAGCTATATCAGGAAATTTTAGCTTACGTCCCATTGTATGACTATGATCCTGTGAAAAACAAGTAAGGGAGGTAATAAAAAAAATGAAAGTTAAACTCTTTCGCATGGCAGGTAGTTTTGGGCAAATTAAAGAATATCCCACATTGATAAATTAATTTATTGTTGCTTCGGCAAGGTGTCTCGCCTTGTGCAATCTTTGACTTAATTAATGATTATTGTCGGCTCGACATGACAAATGCAACTGATTTGTTATTTTTTTCTTCTATCGCAAGTTGTTTTTAAACCGGCAGCAAATTTGATAAGTAAACAAAACAATTTGTAAGAAAAATGAACAAGAAACAACCTTCACTTATTTTCTGCATCCTGATGGACATTGTTGGTTACGCCACCTATGCAATTCCATTCTTAGGTGAGTTTGCAGATATTTTATGGGCGCCAATTTCTTCTGTTATCTTCATGTCAACCTTTGGTGGATGGAAAGGTGCTCTTGGTGGTTTTGGTAATTTCTTAGAGGAATTGTTACCCGGCACTGACTTCATTCCAAGTTTTACCATCATGTGGTTTATTCAAAACATGCAAAAGAAGAAAACCACAACAGCAGTTAAAACTTTGAGTTAATTATTTAAAATATTTAAAAGCGCCGCTATCTACATCGTGGATAAAGCCTATCACTCCATCCATAAACACTTTCTGATCATCATACATGGCAAGGTGACTTCCATTTGGACAATATAAGTAGCGACCTTTTTGCACAAGCTTGCTTTGCTCTTCCATTGCTTTTGGATCCATAGTGTCATGCTTAGCGCCGATCATCAGTGTCGGAATTCTAATTTCTTTTAGCCTGTCCTTTACATCCCAGTTTGCAAGATTACCACCGATACCAAACTCTGAAGGACCCTGCATCATTACGTAAATTGTTTGATTAGTGCTTGCAAAAGACCGGGTAACAGGTTCAGGCCATGGAACTACCCGACATAGATGTTCATTATAAAAATTTGGGGTCAGCAACTCCATATATCTTGGATTATTAAAATCTCCTTTTGCTTCAATTGCTCTTATTTCTGCAAGCACCTTTGGATCCATTTGTTTTGCTAAAACCTCTTGCGCATATTTTCCATACTCAGGACAGCTTGCCATCATATTCGCGACAATAAGGCTCTTCATATTATTTTGATACTTCAAAGCATACTGCATTCCGAGAATACCGCCCCATGAATTGCCCAATATGTAAAAATTAGTTGAATCTGCGCCGATAACCTGGCGAACTTGTTCTACTTCTTCTACAAAGCGGTCAAGTACCCATAAACTCGTATCGGCCGGTTTATCGGAATTACCACAACCGAGTTGATCATATTCATAAAACTCGATCCCTTCTTTCGGAAAAAAACTTTCAAACACTTCCATGTATTGATGTGTAGATGCTGGGCCGCCATGAAGTAATAAAACTTTTATACGCGAATTATTGCCAAACCTTTTTGTCCATACTTTAAATTCGCCGGCCGCAGTTTTTACCGGGATCATTTTTATCCCTCCCATTTGCACCCCAGTATCACCATAATTGAAATACTCATATAAATGTATATCTGCACCGCTTGGGGCCGGGCTGCTTGCTACATTGTTTGATTGTTGCTCGCAGGACAACATAATTGCACACAGCGAGATGAAAAAGAAAAGCTTTCTCATGTTTTAGTTTTTGATTCGAAAAGGTAATGATTTTATTTCTGTAATTTACCTGACAAAAAAGATACTGCTATGAGATTTCTATTTTTCCTACTTGTAATTCCAATCGCAACAGTTGCACAAACCAAAAGCGACTCACTACTGTTGATACAAAAAACTGCTGCTCTTTACGATCTTGAATTCACAAATGCCGAAGCAGATTCTTTGCTTGACAACCTGAATAACTATACACAGTTAATAAAAGGAATGCACAAGAATTTGCCGGCAAATGACATCCCCTACCCATTCGCTTTTAACCCGCTTCCTTTTGGCATTTTAAAACAACGAATGAATCAAACAGTTTCGCTTCCTATTCGTGCAGATGTAAGGATGCCAAAAAATAAAAGTGATCTTGCTTTTTATTCAATACCAGAATTGGCGGGATTGATAAGATCAAAACAAATAACATCCGTTGATCTCACTAAGTTTTTTATTGACAGGTTAAAAAAATGGGGTGACACATTGGAGTGTGTCATCTCACTCACTGAGGACACTGCAATGGCACAGGCAAGACGGGCTGATGAAGAAATTAAAAAAGGGAAATACCGCGGCCTGTTACATGGCATTCCTTATGGTTTGAAAGATCTGTTTGCCGTGAAAGGATATAAAACCACATGGGGCAGCACTCCTTATAAAGATCAATATGTTGATGAAGATGCTTACGTATATAAAAGATTAAGAGCCGCCGGCGCCGTGCTTTGTGCTAAACTATCTCTTGGAGCACTTGCATTCAATAATAAATGGTTTGGCGGCGAAACAAAAAATCCATGGAACTTAAAACAAGGATCAAGTGGCTCATCGGCTGGCTCTGCCTCATCTGTTGTTGCAGGATTACTTCCATTCACGATAGGAACTGAAACATTGGGCTCAATTGTTTCTCCATCTACAAGATGTGGCGCTACTGGATTACGACCAACATTTGGTTCTATCAGTCGCTCTGGCGCCATGGTACTTTGCTGGAGTTTGGATAAAGTTGGGCCGATTTGCCGAAGCGCCGAAGATTGTGCTGTTGTCTTTAATTATATACATGGAACAGATGGTAAGGACTACGGTTCCGTTGATAAAAATTTTAATTATGATGGCGTAGTTGACTTCACAAAACTAAAAGTCGCATATGCAGAAAATTATTTTAAAAGATTAGCGACTGATGCGCCTGAACGAAAAGTATTGGAAGTTTACAAATCTCTAGGAGCAAATATAAAAGCAGTTGATTTTCCCGATTCATCTGTTTATCCCGTAAATTTTATAAGCATTATCTTAAATGCAGAAAGCGCCGCAGCCTTTGATGAATTAACCAGGACGAATCGTGATGATCTGATCGAAAGACAGGATAAAGGTTTTTGGCCAAATAGTTTTCGTGCTGCAAGATTGATCCCTGCTGTTGAATATATAAATGCAAACCGATATCGCTATAATCTTTGCAAAGTAGTGAATGATTTTATGAAAGATTATGATGTGGTGATCGTTCCAAGTTTTGCGGGACGTCAATTATCCATTACAAATCTAACCGGTCATCCAGTTGTAGTAATGCCAATGGGTTTTAATCAAAATGGTTCGCCCTTAAGTATAACTCTTGTTGGCAACTTATATGATGAAGCAACAATTCTTGCTGCTGCAAAAGCTTACCAGGATAAAACGGATCATAATAAGAAGCGTCCTGAGAAGTTCTTATAATAATATTTTTAGATTGCTTCGGCCAACTCAACAATAATAAAAATTAAAGAAGCCGCTGTTGGCCTCGCAATGACGAAGACCCTGCGGGGCCAGTGAGTTTTTTCAATCTCCCGGAATCTTCGTCATTGCGAGGTTTGCCGATAGGATAATAGAAATAAAATGTTTGTTGACGGCAAGCCGAAGCAAACTATAACTTCAACTTGCTGAAAAGCTCTGTAAGTCAGAGAAAGATTCTTAATTGTTGAAAATATTGATGCCGCACAAGAGTGCCCTTCGCTTTGCTCTGGGTAAACTGTGCAACAGAAGCCAAATAGAAATACTTAAGCACGGTCAATAAAAATATACGAGATGAGTAAAAAAACTATAACAAAAAAATTACGAACATAAACGCTTCCTGCACAGTAAAAAAAACGTCTTATATCCACATTTGTTAGTAAGTGGCAAACTAACTGACAGATGTCAATGTTATAAATTTATTATGTTTGTGGCCATGGTTAATGACCCGAAGAAGATAAAAGTAGCGATCCTGGACCTTTATGAAGGCAAAGCCAATCAGGGCATGCGTTGTATCCGTGAAATACTGAATAATTATAGCGAGACTCATGATCTTGAATTGGTTTGGGATGAGTTTGATGTGCGGCTTAAGAATGAAGTACCTGACATGAGCTATGATATTTTTATTTCGAGCGGGGGACCCGGCTCGCCATTGGAAAGCCGGTACACTGAATGGGATGAATCATATTTTCGCTGGCTTAGTGAAGTGGAACGCTGGAATAATAACCCCGCTAATGAGCAGAAGAAATATGTGATGTTTATTTGTCATTCATTTCAATTAGCCTGTCGTCATTATAATGTTGGTATCGTTTGCAAACGTCGTTCCACTGCGTTTGGAGTTTTTCCTGTTCACATGCTGAGTGATGGTCTCGAAGAACCTGTTTTTTCTGGTTTGAAAGATCCATTTTATAGTGTTGACAGCCGCGATTACCAGGTCATACAACCGAATCATAAAGTGATCGAAGAAATAGGCGCCAAAATTCTTTGCATAGAAAAGAATCGCCCACATGTGCCGTATGAAAGAGCCATCATGGGAATTCGTTTTAATGATTACATGATCGGAACACAGTTTCATCCCGAAGCTGATGCAGTTGGTATGAGTATGCACCTGCAAACCGAAGACAAGAAAAAAACAGTGATCGAAGAACACGGTGAAGAAAAATGGGCAAGCATG
>DATDCP010000374.1:0-3881 GCA_036524255.1 Chitinophagaceae bacterium | reverse complement strand
TTACTCCAATCGTCAGCCGTATTATTGTTTTGTTGCAGGGATTTGATCTCGGCTTTTGTTAATTGTCGATAAGGAATCCCACTTCTGTTCTGGATATTGCGGAGATAATATTCGTCTTTCCCTTTTGGGATAAATTTTTTTGCAACAAAATTGTATCCGAGAGAACTGATTGGTTTTTTCTTTATATCACTCATGTTACAAAATGCTGGTTATTGATTTCTGGATATGAAACAGAATGTTGAATAGAATTGTTATTGTAAAAGAGTGCGACGCAACAGGAGCTAAATAGTAGTAACACTGCTGGTAACACAAATATCCTGACCCATCCCTCCATCTCCCTTCCCAAAGGGAAGGGAGCGGTGCTTCACTACAAATCCGAACTTCATACCTTCCACTTCATCTTTATTTATATTCCAAACAAAACGATATCCTCTTCGTAAGTCACCCCTTTAGGGGGACAGGGGGTTGTTATTCCACTGTCACACTCTTCGCTAAATTTCTCGGCTTATCTACATCCAGGCCTTTCATTACCCCAATATAATAAGCAAGTAACTGCAAAGGAATGACACTTAGCATTGGGGCAACGATCTCGTCAGCAGCAGGTACAGGCATTATGGATTCTGAAAGAGAAGCAGAATAGTCATCTCCTGCAGTGATCACTGAGATCACTCTTCCTTTTCTTGCTTTTATCTCCTGCATATTGCTCACTACTTTTTCATGATAAGCATCTTTTGTAGCTACAAATACTACTGGTAGTTGATCATCCACTAATGCAATAGGCCCGTGTTTCATCTCAGCTGCAGGATATCCTTCGGCATGTATGTATGAGATCTCTTTTAGTTTTAATGCTCCTTCAAGCGCAACAGGAAAATTATAACCACGACCGAGATAAAGAAAATCTCTTGCATCCTTATATTTTTCCGCAAGCTTCTTAACATTTTCTGCTGATGTTAATACTTCTGCAATTTTATCCGGAATATCATGAAGCTCCTGCAATAAATGCATATATCTTTCTTCATCGATGCTTCCTTTTTGTTTTGCAATTTTCAATGCCACCATTATTAAAACTGCAAGCTGTGCAGTAAACGCTTTTGTACTTGCTACCCCAATTTCTGGTCCTGCATGTGTGTATGCGCCGGCATGTGATATACGAGCAATGGATGAACCTACCACATTTACTACACCAAATATAAAAGCACCCTGTTGTTTTGCTTTTTCAATGGCAACAAGCGTATCCGCCGTTTCGCCGCTTTGTGAAATGGCAAGTATAACATCACCAGGATAAATAACAGGATTACGATAACGGAATTCCGAGGCATATTCAACTTCGACGGGTGTTCTGCAGAGTTCTTCAAAAATATATTCTGCGACAAGTCCTGCGTGCCAACTAGTTCCACAAGCGATAATAATAATACGGTTTGCTTTGACAAGTTTGTCAATATTGTTTTCCACGCCAGCCATTGTGATCGTTCCTTTT
Organism: Chitinophagaceae bacterium; assembly: GCA_036524255.1. Lineage (GTDB taxonomy): Bacteria > Bacteroidota > Bacteroidia > Chitinophagales > Chitinophagaceae > VBAS01. The sequence goes on along the minus strand of DATDCP010000374.1, from coordinate 2,404 downwards.
TCTGCATCCAATCTTCCACGCAGGCAATCAAAAACTGTATTTGCCTGTTCATTAATTTCTTTCAGCATGAAATGATCATAACCACCTTTTTCAATGGCGGCCAATTCTATATCCAACTTTTGTACAAATGGTGTTAGCTTTTCATTCCCAAGATTTTTTAAAATGAGTTCACCTGGTTTTACAATTGCCAGCTCATAGTCGTTTACATAAACAACTTCTTTTGTGTACTCGAGCATTGGAGATGCATCTGAGCCAAGAAAATGTTCGCCTTTGCCAATGCCGATCACTAAGGGGCTTCCTTTTCTTGCTGCAATTATCGTTTCGGGATCATCTTCATCAATTAATAAAATAACATAAGCACCCGTTACCCGTTTCAATGCTACACGAATCGCTTCTTCAAGATCACATTTGTTATTCTTTCTTATTTCTTCAATAAAATTTAATAGTACTTCCGTATCAGTATCACTTTTGAACTTGTATCCTTTATTAATAAGTTCCTGCTTTAGTTGCGCATAATTTTCAATGATACCGTTATGGATCATTGCCAGTTTGCCGCTTGCTGAAGTATGAGGATGGGCATTGCGGTCACTTGGTTCACCATGTGTAGCCCAACGTGTATGACCAATGCCAATATGTGCATGAAGATTTTCGCCAACCAGTGAATCTGCTAACTCCGCTACTCTTCCTTTTTTCTTAAAAACGTTCAGTCCTCCATTCAATAAAGCAACTCCTGTGCTGTCGTAGCCGCGGTATTCAAGTCGTTGAAGTCCTTTTATAATGATGGGATATGCTTCTCTAGGGCCGGTGTAACCAACTATTCCACACATAAGATTTGATTAGATTTTGTCATTTATTGGATAAGTGCAAACGATTGAACGGTTGCAAAACGAAATTGCACAAAAATGGCCAGATGGCAAAAAGCGATGGTGATCTTTACTCTCTATGATCTGATTTATAAAAGAACCCCCTTAAGCAGAAGAAATGCCGTACCGAAATAGATCAATAAACCCGTTACATCGACCAACGTTGCAACGAAAGGAGTAGAAGATGCTGCGGGGTCAGCACCCAATTTTTTTAATAATAGCGGAAGCATTGAACCCATTATTGTTCCCCATATAACTACGCCAACAACTGCAAAGCCGATTGCAAAACCAATACGAATAAAATGTTCTCCAAATAACCCGAATACATGGTAACCGCCATAGACAATAAAAAAGCCCATGATGCCAAGTGTTGTTCCCATTAACAATCCGGAAATAATCTCCCGGCTTGCAATCCGCCACCAGTCTTTTATTTCAATCTGGCCAAGCGCCATTGCCTGTATAATTAGTGTTGCTGCTTGTGATCCGCTGTTACCACCACTTGAAATGATCAAAGGGATGAAAGTAGAAAGCACCAGCACCTGCTCAAGTGTTTCCTGGAAATTCGACATAGCAGCTATTGTTAATGTCTCGCCTACAAATAAAATCAATAACCAGACAATTCTTTTTCTATAAAGTTTATGTAGTGGTACTTCAAGATAAGGTTGTTCCAATGCTTCAGTACCTCCCATTTTTTGCATATCCTCACTGAACTCTTCTTCAGCTACCCAAAGTATATCATCGATTGTTACAATGCCAAGTAATTTGTTACTGTTGCTTACTACTGGTAGTGCCACACGATTTTCTTTTTTAAAGATCTCACTGGCTTTTTCCTGATCATCATAAGCATTCAAAGATGTTACCCTGTTATCCACCAGGTCAGCAACTTTTTTGTCGGGCTGACTTAAAATAAAATCCCTGATACGAATATCATCGATCAGTTCACCTTTTTCATTAATTACATAAATAACGTTGATGGTTTCGCTATCCTTACCATGTTTACGAATGGTAGTGAAAACTTCTTCAACTGTATTATGTGGATACACATAAACATAATCCGGTGTCATTAGTCGTCCAATGCTATCTTCCGGATAACCCAATAATGAAAGAGTGGTTTTTCGTTCTTCAGGATCAAGCAACTTTATTAATTCACGTACGGCATTACTCGGTAGCTCTTCCAAAAAATCGGTACGGTCATCTGGCGAAAGAACGTTCAATAGTTCCGCAGTTTTGTAAGGAGATAACTCCCGGATAATATGTTTCTGCGCAGAAAGGTCAAGGATTTTAAACACACTTGCAGCACGATGAACACTCATGTGGGTGATAATATAACCTTCCTGTTCCGGGAATTCATTAATAAGGTCAGCTACATCGCTTATATTCTGGTGATCCAAAAACTGGCGGGCAGCAGTTTCATTGCCGCTTTCGAGCAGGTAGTTAAAATGTTGTTTGATATTTCCGCCTAAATAATCTGACATAAAAATCCGGGTGGCAAAATTAAGTTGTGAATCTGAAAGCAGGATTTATATTTTTGTTTTCAAATG
>DATDCP010000373.1:0-3659 GCA_036524255.1 Chitinophagaceae bacterium | reverse complement strand
AAAATAATTTTAGCTTTTACGATCAAAAATTGCATACCGGTTTTTTAAGAACTGTGTTATTGCGTATTTGCGAAACAGGTGAAGTAATGGTGAATGTGGTAATGGCTGAAGACGATGAAGCAAAAAGAAATCCATTGCTTGAGCATTTATTGAAAACAGTTCCAGGCATTACAACTTTACTTTATACTATTAATACAAAATGGAATGACAGCCTGCATGATCTCGATCCCATCGTTGTTACAGGCAAAGGATATGTAATTGAAAAGTTAGAAGATCTCCAATTCAAGATCGGACCCAAATCATTTTTTCAAACGAATACAAAACAGGCAGAAAAACTTTATAAAGTTGCAAGGGATCATGCAGAATTGACGGGTAACGAGATCGTTTATGACCTCTATTGCGGTACCGGCAGCATTGGACTATTTGTAAGCAAGCTGGCAAAAAAGATCATTGGTGTTGAAATGATCGCAGATGCTATTGCTGATGCAAAAGAAAACGCAGCTCTGAATAATATTCATCATACAGAGTTTTTTGCAGGCGATGTAATTAAAATATGTGACGATGCTTTTTTTGCCGCTCATGGAAAACCGGATGTTATCATTACCGATCCGCCGCGGGCAGGTATGCATGAAAAGCTGGTAAGGAAAATTCTGGAAATAGCTGCACCAACTGTTGTATATGTTAGTTGCAATCCTGCTACGCAGGCAAGAGATCTGCGTTTGCTTGATGAAAAATATGTGGTAACAAAAGTTCAGCCGGTGGATATGTTTCCGCATACACACCATATTGAAAATGTAGCTCAGCTGAAACTGAGACAATAGTAAGACATTAACAAACCGACTCCTTTTCTTCTTTTCTCTTTTAACTCTCTTAGCCTAATTTTACCGAATGAGTTTTCGATATACAAGGCCAGATAGCCTGCCGCCAGTAGTTAAGAATTTGATTTTTATTAATGCGTTATTTTTTCTTGCGACTGAATTTTTATTAAGAGATCAGTTTTATTTTGACGGCTTTCGGGATGAGGGGCTCCAGGGACTTTTTGGTTTGTGGCCGATCAATCACGAGAACTTCCGGCCCTACCAGATATTCACTCACATGTTTACACATGCGGGACTTGGTCATATTTTTTTCAACATGTTTGGATTATGGATGTTTGGGCGGGTTTTAGAAAGTGTTTGGGGATCTAAAAAATTTCTGCTCTTCTATTTTGTTTGTGGTATTGGGTCGGCGGTGGCCCATATGATTGTAGCCTATTTTCAGTATCAACCTATATTGGAAGCATTAGAATTTGCCAAAGCAACAGGACAAATGGAATATGTAGAACACCTACAATCATTCGGTGGCTATGCCGTTGGCGCCTCCGGAGCAGTAATGGGGGTGATGGTGGGTTTTGCCTATTTGTTTCCCAATACCGAATTGATGCTTCTTTTCCCTCCAATACCAATAAAAGCAAAATGGCTGATCATTATAATGATTGCTTTTGACCTGTTTGGAGGATTAGGAAGAACAAGCGATGGGATTGCGCATTGGGCGCATCTGGGTGGAGCGGCCGTTGGCTTCATACTGGTTTATATCTGGAACAAAACAAATAAAAAAACATTTTATTAGCTAAGAATTTTCAAAATTGAAATAATAAAAATCAGGAACTTTGTACTTCACTTTTTTTGACAATTTATTATTCACCCTATGGGCATTTACGAAAGAGATTATAAAACTTCAAAATTCACAGATAACCTGCAGGATAATGCATTGGTACAGCTTATTACTATTAACCTGGTGCTCTTTGTTTTATTTCAGCTAATCCAGGTTTTTTACTTTTTTTCTTTTCGTGAAGGAACCACCGGTGAAAAATTCATGAACGATTTTTATTACAATCTTGCCTTACCCGGAGGTTTCAGCCAATTTTTACATAAGCCCTGGACCCTGATCACTCACATGTTTTATCACCAGGGACTTTGGCATATCATAGGCAACATGCTTTGGCTTTGGATGTTTGGCTATATTTTTCATGACCTTACCGGCAACAGGAAGATAATTCCATTATTTATTTATGGCGCTTTGGGTGGAGCAATTGCTTTTATGCTTGCCTATAATTTTATCCCGGTATTAAGTTCAGTAAATGCAACTGCTACCGGGGCATCAGCAGGTATTATGGCTATTGCTGTGGCAACAACTATGCTGGCACCGGGTTATCGCATCTTTCCAATGCTCAATGGGGGCATTCCGCTTTGGGTACTCACTACTATTTATCTTATCATAGACCTGGCGCTTATCCCGGTAAGCAATACAGGCGGACATATTGCGCATCTTGCCGGCGGTTTCACAGGTTTTCTTTTTGTCTTTTTTATGCGTAAGGGGTTTGATTGGAGTGTTGGTATCAATCGTTTTTTTGATTGGGTCAATAATCTTTTCAATCCCAATAAGCCAAAGAAAAAAACAAAAGAAGAATTGTTTTATAAAAGTGAAAGAAAACCTTACACAAAAACTCCTAACCTTTCACAACAGCGCATCGATGAAATTCTCGATAAGATCAGCCAGCATGGATTTCATTCGCTTACTGCTGAAGAAAAAGATCTGTTGAAAAAAGCAAGTAAGGAGGATCTGAAGTAGTTGCAGAATACAAGGAATAAGTTTTCCAAAAAACAGATAACAGATTGGGCAAATCTAAGTTCCCTCTTTTAGGGGACAAGGGGTTATTCGTAACTTGCACGAATGCCATCCCGCCTTCGGATCATTACAAGAAGAACTCTTGTCGTACTCAATATCATTACGGCGGTTTTATATTTACTATCCTGCCTGGCGCCTTACATTAAGCCTGCTAACTCATGGGTGATCGCAGTTCTTGGCCTTGCCTTTCCTATTTTATTAGCATTGCTGGTCGGGTTTATTTTTTTATGGCTCATACTTAAATTAAGAAGAGTTTGGTATTCCCTTGTTGTTCTGTTGGCAGGATATAAAAGCATTAATGTTTCCTGGGCATTTAATGCACCCTCCGCATTTCAATATCAGAAAAAACCAAACCAGATACGGATCGGCAGTTGGAATGTGGCAAGATTTCTTGAATGGAAAAGAAACAATAACGAAAAAAGCCGGACAAGATTAAAGATGCTTGACCAGATACAAAAGCAGGATCCTGATATTCTTTGCCTGGAAGAATTTTTTCATTCACCTGATTCCGCCTTTTATAATAATATCAGCGAGATAAGAGCAATGGGCTATCCTTATCATTATTTTTCTTATGATCCCGATGGAGATAAGCAATTTATAGGCGCAGCAATTTTTTCAAAATACCCGATGCTCGATACAGGGCTTGTCCGTTATTTCCGTCCTAGTATGACTGAGGCGTTGGTGCATGCTGATATAAAAGTGAATGAGGATACGATACGAGTGTTTGCCACACATCTTCAATCTGTACAGTTCAGACAAAAAGAGTATGAAGCGATCGACGAGATAAAAACTGCCAGGGACAGCCTCATCGATAACTCTAAAACGGTGCTGGCTAAACTGCGCAAAGCCATCATACTTCGGGCTTCACAGGCCGATGTTGTCCGCCAGATAATGGATGACAGTCCATATCCAACTATCTTTTGCGGCGATCTGAATGATACCCCTAACTCATACACCTATTTTACAATCCGTGGCGATATGCAGGATGCATT
>DATDCP010000372.1:0-4101 GCA_036524255.1 Chitinophagaceae bacterium | reverse complement strand
TCAATGTTTCATAATTTCCATACAAGCAATTGTCTCTTATTTGTAAAGAGATGCAAAGCTTTGTGTAAGAGTGAAACCTGATTCATCAATACCGTAAGTAATAGAATCGATCTTAGTTGTAAATATATTATACATTATAAGTGCAAAAGCAGATGTACCGATACCTAAAGCAGTATTATAAAGGGCCTCAGATATACCAACCGCAAGGGCACTAGCTGCAGCACCACCTCCACCTTCGCCAGATCCTAATGCAGAGAATGAACGAATCATTCCCATTACCGTACCAAGCAGGGCAACTAAGGTACCCACAGATGTAATTGTAGATAGGAATACAAGATTTTTTTGAAGCATTGGCAGTTCCAGGGCAGTCGCTTCTTCTACTTCTTTTTGGATAGCGATAACTTTCTGGTCTGTGTTAAGTTCATTGTTAGTCGTCATTTCTTTATAGCGACGTAACCCGGCACGCATTACATTGGCAACTGAGCCACGTTGTTTGTCACATTCCGCCATAGCAGCATCAACATTTCTGTTTGCAAGATGATACTGGACTTTGCGGATAAAATCAGCAATTGAACCGCTACCTAAGGCTTTGCTTATCGTAAGCAATCTTTCAATAGAAAAGGTAACTACCATTAAAAACATACCGATAAGGATCGGGATGATAATTCCTCCCATATAAATACCTGCCATTGCATCACCTTCCTTAGGATGATCATGCTTGGGCCAGAAGCCACCGGCTTTATCAGGCGTTTTAAATCCATCCGGATTCCCAAAAATAAAACGCCAGATTAGATAACCTGCAATAAGACAAATAACAGGGGCAAGCCATGAGATGGCATTACTGCTTTTTTTCGCTTGTACTGAAGTTGCTTTCACACTTGCTGTTGCAGTCGGTTTTGTTTCAGCCATGATCTTAATTTTTAGTGTTTAAAATTTTAAAAAAAGATTTGATTTTTTTCAAGGACACAATTCTAAGGAAAAAAAAACTAATTGCTCCAAATGCCCCTCAAAAATTTTTAATCAGAGCGTTACAAGTTAAGGATTTTTTGTTCCGGAACAAGAAGCTGTTATATTTTTACCCTTGCCCAAACAAGAGTTAGTATCAGACTACCAATATCATCGAACTGCTGCTTGATTAATTTGTGAGATCATTCATACCGAAGTGCTTCGATGGGGTTCAACTTGCCTGCTTTTAATGCGGGATACAGACCAGCCAATAAGCCTGTGATCGAACAAATGACGATAGCTAATATGACCCAGTTCCAGGGAATAACAAACCCTGTATTGATGGCAATAGATATAAGATTCCCAATTAAAATACCAAATATGATCCCTAACATGGCTCCTAGTACACTGATAATAATTGACTCCATTAGAAATTGAGCTCTTACTGTTTTGCTTTTACCGCCGATCGCTTTTACCAGTCCCACCTCCTTGGTTCTTTCCGTAACTGCGACAAGCATAATATTCATTAACCCGATAGCCGCACCTATCAAAGTAATAAAACCAATCACAAGGGCAGACAAAGAGATCATACCAAGGCTGTTCATTGCTTTTTCAGCAACACTATCATTTCTATCGAGTACAAAATTGTTTTCTTCCGTGGTTGCCAGTTTTCTCACTGATCGAAAAACACCCTCAGCCTCACCCATTGCAACCTGTACTTTCTTTATATCATCAGTCATAATAGCTATTACATAACTTATTCCTGAACTGAATTGACGGTGAACATTTGTATAACTTGTAAATACCCTATTGTCTAAGCTCATCCCAAATGAAGAACCACGGCTATCCAATACCCCTATCACCCGATAAGGAATATTTTGTACCCGGATAATATTATTGACAGCCCTGTCGGGATTCTGGCTGAATAATTTTTTTGCTACATCATATCCTATAATACAAACATTTCTTGCAGATTGTACGTCAGCCTTGTTAAGATTTCTTCCTGCTCTTAATTTGTATCCATTCAGGATCATATAATTCTCATCACCGCCGAATAATAAAACATTGGGACTTGTTTTTTTTGTTTCGAAAGAAGCGATCGCATTTCTTGTCGCAAATATTGAAACCCCTTTTGAGGAAGGAAATTTGAAATTCTGTACAAACATTTCCGCTTCTTCTTTCCTAATTATTTTACCCAGGTTGGACTTCTTTTCTTTCTTACTTCCTTTTTTTTCTTTTTTTATGTCAGATCCACCGCCGCCTCCGAAACGAATATTGCGGTCTTTATACCGAATCGTAAATCCGCTGGCTCCCATGGTAGAAAAACTTTCAGTAAATTTTTGATTAATTGCTTTAATAGCAGTGTTCACGACAACCAATGCAGTAATACCTAATGCAATGATCATAACAGTAAGCACTGTGCGAAGCATATTACTTCGAACAGATCGGAATGCAATTGATAAAATGTCGCTGGATCTCATTTGTCTAATGCAAAGTAAGGAAGTCGGTCAATCCAAAGTTATAAAATTTGACAACTGGTTAAATTAAATAAAAAAGGGCGGCTATAAAACCACCCTTTTCGAATACCGGCAAAATTATTTGTTAGGATTCAATGCTTCCTCAATTCTTTTTGCAATATCCTGCAAATGATACCTGCTCATTGGATCTGCTATTGCAGCCGCAGCTGCAGTTACTTCAGCTTTCAAAGAAGTAAGATGTGCCCGAACCAAACTTTTAATATCAGATTTATTAGTATTTACTGAAGGCCCTAAATTGAAACCTCCGCCGCCAAGGTTTATTACTACATCTGCCGGGTTCAATAAACTATTTAAAATATTTACATACGATTTTTGAAGATTCCTGCGGTAAACATCAATGGTTTTTTTGCTGCTTAATTCTGACCACACTCCTTTTTTCACATCGCTGAAAAGATCCGTCATCTTGTACGCATTGTTGCCTAGTGCAGTCTCTGCATTTATTAACTTATTCAAAGTGTTTGCACTAAAGAAACGGCTCAGGGCATTGTCCTGGATATTTCCAATAACTGTTAATGGACTGGCCCCGGTCTTTCCATAAATATCATTGCTGATAAGCCAGGTTGGTGTAGTAAACAATTGCTGACTTACAAATGCAACCGCTTCGGCTTGTTTTGCTTTTGGAGTGAATTCATAGACAGGTTCTGATTCTTCAACCACTCTTGGTGTTTTATAAATACCACCAACATTTCTTGAAACATGACCCATATAACGGCCGAACTGCCCCGTTATCTGGTTATATATATCTGTAAGATTTGAAAAATCTTCATTGTCCTGTTTTGTCCATTTCATTAATTCCGGAACAATTCGCTTTAGGTTTTTAATTCCATACTCACTTGCCTTTACCGAGTTATCACTTAAGTCTTCTGTTTGCGAACGTGGGTCATCCTGGTTGGTTTCACCATCACCCCACCATAAACGACGGTCTTTTAATTTTTCTCTCGCCCATTGATTCAATTTTCCTTTTTCAGCCTCGGGGGAATTGAATTCATAAAAACGCCTGTAGCCCCATTCAATAGCCCACTTATCATAATCGCCAATGCGTCCTTGTAATTCTTCTCCGTTTAATCCATCTTCAGGTTGTGCAACATAATTGAAACGGGCATAATCCATGATCGATGGTGTATGTCCATTTTTTGCAACCCATTGTTTATTTCTTAAATTTTCAACAGGTACTGATGAACTCGAACCAAAGTTGTGACGAAGACCAAGTGTGTGTCCAACTTCATGTGACGAAACAAATTGTACAAGACGGCCCATCAATTCATCAGGAAATACCATTTGTCTTGCACGGTTATCATTTGGACCAGCCTGGATCATATACCAATTGCGGATAAGCTCCATTACATTATGGTACCAGTTGATATGGCTTTCCATTATTTCGCCGCTACGTGGATCGGAAATACTTGGACCACTAGCATTCGGGATATCTGAAGGTTTATATACTATTGCAGAGTTGCGGGCATCTTCTAAGCTCCAGGTACTGTCTTCTTCTTTTGTTGGTGCCATCTTTCCGAAAATTGCATTTTTAAATCCAGCTTTTTCAAATGCAGCCTGCCAATCATTTACCCCCTGTATTAAATAGGGGATCCATTTTTTTGGAGTTGTCGGATCGATATAA
>DATDCP010000371.1:0-14644 GCA_036524255.1 Chitinophagaceae bacterium | reverse complement strand
CAACAATGGCTGCCTCATCAATTGAAGGCATATCAACAACATTTATTTTAATGCCTTCAGCCTCTAATTTTTTTGCAGCATCGAGTGCTTCATATACACAGCGGCCAGAAGTAACAATTGTTGCTTCAGCATTCACTGAATATTTTGTATTATAAGCTTTACCAAATTCAAAAGTAAAATCAGCATCATAAATGACATTAGCCGGCGCCCTTAATACACGCATATAGATCATGCCTTTATTTCCTTCCATGATCCATTTCAAAACTCCTAATAATTGTTGCGGACAGGAAACATTGATGATCTTGAGTTGTGCTACTTCATTAAATAACATCACATCATCATTGCCCATGTGTGTTGCGCCGTTGGATTGAGTTTCAAGGTCAGCAGCGGTAGCTACCATAGTCAGGTCCAATCCATGCCCTTCGGATAGCCAACCATTTTTATCAGCTATAACTTCTAATCTTTCCTGGTGACCCACTGCAATTCTTCGCATAACCTTCCAGTCAAAGAAAGGGCAGAAAGTGCTTACCCATGCATTGGCCCCAAGAATTGCAAATGCTTCACCCAGCAACATCATATTTGCTTCAGCAACACCAGCATTTAATCCGCGGTATTTATCTACAAAACCAACACCAGCCTGCAAACCACTTGTAGAGGCAAGATCAGAGTCGATTGAGAAAACTCTTTCATCTTGTGCAAATGCTTTCATTGAAAGCTCAATTACTTTATTAACTGCATAAGGTTTTCCTTTTTCCAGTTTGGGTAATTGTGCCAGCGAATATTTTATTTTTTTATCTCTTACCGACGCCTTCTTTGTTTTTACAGGAGCTTCAACAGCAACCACTTTATCTTTTTCAATTTTAAAATTCATTGTTTCGGCGAATTGTAAAATTGTGTCTCTTGCCTCAGCAAAATCATCTCCTGATAATTGATTAAAGAATTGGAAAAATTCTTTTTCTCTTGCTGAACGTTGCTGTAGTTGCATTTTATCTTCCTGGTCTAAAATATCATTTGGTATGGTAGCCTTGTGGGTGTTCATGTAATCAGAGAGACCACCATGACCTTTTGTGGATTTACAAATGATCGCCGTTGGTCTTCCATCCCGTTCACCATATTTGAATTCAAGTAATGCACTGTAAACGGTGTGGTATTTGGTCGCATCTACTTCAATCACTTTCCACCCAAAGCTGGTAAAGTTGGCGCTTAAACTATTGTAGGGGAAATGAAGTGTGGTTACTATATCTAATTGTCCATTATTATTATCCAACAAAACACACAAATTATCCAATCGCTTATAGCCTGCATACATCACACTTTCCCAGATAGCGCCTTCCTGTAATTCACCATCACCGGTCATGGCATATACATCAAACTTCGGCGAACGCTGTCCTGCAATAGCAAAACCCTGTGCTACACCGAGACCTTGTCCCATTGGTCCGGTAGCAACATGTACGCCAGGCAACAGCGGACCTGGATGTCCATTTAATATGCTTGAAACGGAACGAGAATTTTTTAATACAGAACGATCGAAATAACCGAGATCAGCATAGATAGACGCAAGTGTTGCTACAGCATGTCCTTTGCTCAGAACAAACATATCCTGTCCCAATGAAGTTGGTTGCTCAACATTGATATTGATAATACCGCCATAAAAAAGATTTACCATCGGAATGGTAGCAGACGAAGCGCCACCGATGTGAATGGAACTATCCACAGAATAACGGCACTGATAAAGATTCATCAATCTGATGTCTGAATCTTTGATCTGCAGCAGATGAGTAGTGCCCTTTTTGATCAACGATCTCTTATCCTCTAAATAAAGCAATGCAATTTGTTTTAAAATTTAAAATCAATTTTCTTTTACATGATCGACCAGCCACCATCAACAAAATAAGCAGCACCAGTTACAAATGATGCTTCATCCGATGAAAGAAAGTACATCACATTTGCCACTTCTTCCGATGTGCCCATACGGCCAAACACACTTTTTGAACCTAAGAATTTTTCTGTTCCTGCAGGATCTGGTGAATCATTGATTGAACCTCTCAATAATGGAGTATCAATGGCACCCGGCACCACGCAATTCACCCGGATATTATGCTGTGCTAAATCAAAAGCCATTGTACGTGTAAGTGTATCAATCGCACCTTTCGAAGAAGCGTAAGCGGCACGTTCGGGTACTGTACGATAACCAAGTATAGAACCGGTATTTACTACAGCTCCTTTCTTTTGTTCCAGCATCATCGGAACAAAAGCATTAGACATATAATAAATTCCTTTGAGGTTGATATTATATAGACGAGTCCAATCATCTTCATCACATTGAAGAATACTACCACGTACTTCTAATCCTGCATTATTGATCAGCACATCGGCTCTTCCAAATTTTTCTTTAGTGATCTTCGCTGCGTTTTGCACCTGTTCTTTATTTGATATATCACAAAGACAAAAGACAGCATCCACACCCATACTCTTTATTTTTTGTTCAGCCTTTTTTCCTTTCTCTTCATTGATGTCAATCAGAACGATATTGTATCCGTTCTTAGCGAACTTTTCTGCAGCTGCTAACCCTAATCCCGATGCGCCGCCACTTACGATCATTACTTTGTTGCTCATGTTGTCCTGGTTTTATTTTTTATTTATAATAACACGAATTATTGCGAATTACACGAACCACTAAATCTGTAGGTTCATTCGCATTTTAAATTCGAGTAATTCGTGCATTTAATTCGTATCATTAGTTTTAATTCATTCCGTTTGGTTTTGTTGCTACTTTGATAGCGCCATCCTTTCTTTTTTCAAAAACATCGAGTGCTGTTCCAAATTCCTTTAACGGAAACCGATGTGTCATTAAGGGTGTAATATCGACTCGTTTGTTTACCAATAAATTTATTGCTTCCTGTGCTGTGTTAGGATTCGCTCTATTGCCAATGATCTCTATTTCATCCAATACAATTCTCTTCATTGGCAATGAAGGATCTTCGTGTGGAATACCAATTACAGAAACAACACCTCCTTTTGCTGCAGCAAGACATGCTTGTCTTATTGAATCTGCAGTGCCGGCACATTCTAATACGACAGGTGACCCTAAGCCATTTGTAAGATCTTTAACTTGTTGCACAACGTCGCCATCCTTATAATTAATGGTAATGGCACCAAGTTCTCCTGCTTTTTTTAAACGTTCACCGCTGCCTGTAGCAAGTATCCGGCCTGCACCTAATGCTTTTGCAATGAGTATCGCCATCAAACCTTGCGGCCCAGTTCCTAAAATAAGAATATCATCACCAGGTTGCATGCGTGAACGTTTTACCGTATACAAAGCAATACTCACCGGATCAACACAAGCCGCATATTCCAAAGACATTGAATCAGGAATTTTATAAATGCTTTTTACAGACGTACGCATGAATTGTGCATAAGCGCCGGGGGTGTAATGTCCATATTGTCTGTGACCTCTTTCTTCATGACCATAATTCAAACACTCATTATAGCGACCCTTCAAACACATGGCACAATAACCACAACCGCAATGAGAGATACCACAAACACGGTCACCTTCTTTCCATCCAAGTTTAGAAGACTTTGGTCCTGTTTGTACAACTGTACCGGACCATTCATGTCCAGGAATGAAGGGATAAGCTGTTGGCCAGAAGCCAGGGAAATCACCATTAATAATATGTGGATCGGTGCCGCAGATAAAGGTTGTATCAACTTTACAGATCACTTCATCGGGATCGGGTTGCGGCACAGCTACAGTTTCGATTGCAAAATCACGAACGCCTTTCAACACAAGTGCATCCATTTCTTTTGGTAAACTCATAATCCATTTTTATTTAGATCCATTTGTTTGACATTCTTTTCCGGCACTATTGCCACACCTCTGAATGGTGAACCTGATCCGCCTTTTATTTTCCATGGCAAGCCAACAAACCAAAATTCATGGGCTGGTATCATATCTACCTGCGCCAGGTTTTCAATATTCAATATTTCTCTCTCTTTGCATACAATATGAGCTGGTTGTTCTCTTACAACGGCCACTTCATTATAACTATCAATACTCGGCGCATCCGCACCAACAGAGATTGCACCTAGATCGTTGAGGTATTCAATAGCGCTTCTGTCAACTCCGGGATAGTTACGGATATACTCAAAGGGGCTTTTCCATTTTTTATACCAACCAGTATAATACAGAACTACTGATTGAGGTTTGATGGTTACACCAGTTTTAGCAATCGCTTCTTCAACATCTGCTTTGGTAATATAACTGTTCGGTTCTTTATGTGAAAAATCAAACCATACTCCCGGGCACATAAACCATTCCAACGGTAATTCATTAACTGCACGGGCACCCGGTTCATTCACTACATGATTGATCGCATCCACATGTGTGTTGGAGTGATCACACATCGTAAAGCCTATTACTTTGTAAGAGTAGGGGGGCTTGGTTAACCCCATCTTTTGCGTTTCCTCATGTGTAAGATGATTCCATATCAACGTTCGCTGGTGACCGATGAATGTTGGATCTTCTGTAGTTATAGTATGACTGAGATCAGTAACGACACAGTCAATACCAAGAAAATTCATTTTTGTCTGTAATTGAAAAGGAGGACAAAAGGCTTTTTTCAACGTGAGCATTAATTTTCGGTTATGATTAAAAAATTGAATTAAAAATTACGTGACCACTATGATATGTTTTTTTTTACTTTTTATTCAACTGCTGTTTATGGAATTGCTCAAAACTTCCATAATTCATTTTCTCTATTCACAATCTCTTCTGAAAAGAGCTGTGCCTGATGCGAAGTGCACTTTTGTGTCAATGCTTTTAGTTATTAAATAAATGCTTCTTCTGGTTGTTTAGAATCGGCAGAAGAGAAATAGACTAAGCTGCTTTTTCATTAAATTTATAATTCAATTTAGCAAGAAAATCCCTTGAAATTTTTGCTGCTTCAAATGTGGAGTATGCGGGCTTGCCAGCTCTGTCGTAGTCCAGTTCGAACATGATCATACCCGTCATCTCCTTTCTTCTTTTTTCCAGCATCTTCAGTATTTCCTCCAGTTTTACTTTTCCTATGCCTAATGGTGAATAACCAAGATAACCAGTTTCACCTCCTGCATAATCTTTCAAATGCACATGTTCGATCAGTGGCATAAAGTCTTTACATATTTTTACCGGGTCACCACCTCCTTTTTGTATCTGGCCAACATCGGGGCCAAACTTCATATACCTTGTATCGAGACTGTTCATAATATAATATATCTCCTCTTCCGTTTCTATCGGTGTGCCGGTATGCGGATGCAAGGCGCAAACCAATCCTTCGTCTGTTACAGCTTTTGCATACTCATTCATTGATTCAACAAGATTCTTTTTATGTTCTTTATAATCGTATCCCTGCCGTTTGATAGAGGATGGACAATACTCTACTAGTTTTCCGCCATTGGCCTTCAGCAATTTTGTCCAGCGTATCAATTTCTCCAGTTCTGTTTTTCTTTTTGATGGATCCAAAACATCGGTCATACAAAATGCTGATACAACCGGAACTCCATATTTTTGAATTACCGGTCCAAAGCCGCCACGCTTAGTTTCCCATTCTTCAATTACACCTCCAAATGTTTCAAAGGAGTGGTAACCCAGTGCGGCCATATCCTTCAGAGCCGGTTCAAGGTTGTCGGCGCCGTATCCCCAGAGAATGAATGTGGAGCCAATTTTGAACTTTCTTTTTTTTGCTTCTTCAAAAGCAAAATTGGGAGCTATGAGAGCAGCAGCGCCTGTTAATCCAGCCAGCTTTACAAACTCCCTTCGGTTGTATGAATTCATGTTTTCCATAATCATAAATTTATTCAATTACTTCGCATAGGTTACAATTGCAACCCCTGAGATTAATAAGACCACGCCAACAATTTTTACCATCGAAATTGGTTCTACCGGCGATCCCAATAAACCAAAATGTGAGAAAATCATTCCTGAAATTACCTGCCCTGCGATCAGCAAAACAAAAGCAGTTCCTGCTCCTAACTGTGGCATCGTCCATGCAATTCCAAAAACTAATAAACCACCCATTACACCTGCTGTAAGTAACCATAAAGGTACCTCTTTCAATCGTGTAAAAACTGCAGGATCCCAACCGGTAAGGCCAATAATAATAGCAGTAATGGCGCCGATAGTCCAGAACATGGCATTACCCATTTTTTGATTTTTTAATATAACTCCTACCTGGGAGTTCATAGCCAGGTGCAGGGTTAATACAAACCCGATTAGTAACATCAAAGCGATCAGGGGGGCTTTCATGATTGTTAGTTTTTTATTGGTGATTTAATAACAAAAAAGAAGTGTTGAATAGTTTTTACGGATGTGCACAAAAGCCATTTCATTTCCTCTTTTAAAAGCATCCTGCAATAACTTATCTGTTTTTTTGGCCTGAAGATATTTTTAGCCGCCTGTTGTTGTGGATATAAAAATGCTGAACAGACATTATAAGGCTGGGGTTCATACAGCATAAAAAAAAATTAAGCAATTCGTTTGTTTCGCCTGGCTTAAGCTATAAATAAAAGAAGCTTTGCCTTTAACCTTCTCAAAATTCATTTTTTCATTTAAGAATAGTTTACATCCAATTCGCAACAATTAATACTATAGTAACATAAATTTGGTAAATTAAGCCTCAACTAAGTAGATTTTATATCTTATTATATATGAAACCTCATTTACTGAAAGTCTCTCTGAACCCTGAATCCTCCTTTAACATTCTTCAAAAGAAAGGTCTCGATTTTTACAATCAATGGCATTTTCATCCTGAGGTAGAGCTTATTTATATACATAAAGGAAGAGGCACAAGATTTATAGGAACCGATGTTCATCGTTTCGAACCGGATGAATTGTTTCTGTTTGGCTCAAACCTGGCTCATATGTGGCGCTGCGATCCTGAATACTTCATGGAAAATTCCAAACTAAAAGCAGAAGTAACTATAATATATTTTCACCATGATTTTTTAGGGGATAAATTTTTCAACATTCCGGAATTAAAAAGCATTGATTCCTTATTGGAAAAAGCGAAACTGGGAATTAAAATAACAGGAGATACAAAGGTCAGTATAAAAGAGCTGATGAGTAAATTATCAGAGGTGAAAGGATTGGAGCGGATCACTATGCTACTAACTATTCTTGAAAAAATGGCCTCTTCAAAAGAAAAACAATATATCAACCCCGTATACCACGAAGTAAAAATTGATAGGTCCGAAGCAAACCGTCTAAATAAAATATTTCAATACATTTCCGATAATTTTCAAAGAAAGATCACTCTTTCTGAAATTGCTTCGGTAGCTAATTTAAGTGCCAAAGCTTTTTGCCGTTATTTTAAATCGAAAACAAGAAAAACATTTTATGATTTTTTGTTAGAGGTAAGGGTGGCACATGCCTGCAACCTGTTATTGGAAAAAGAAATGACCATTTATGAAGTGTGCTACGACTGCGGCTTTAATAATCTTTCCAACTTCAACCGTTATTTTAAAAAGATAATGCACAAAACACCGACCAATTACAAACGGGAATTTATGAATGTTTGATATGATATTAAACCAAGTGATCACTAGTTATGAAAAAACAAAAACGCAACGGACAAATTACATTTGCAACGTTGCGTTTTTAGATCAACTATTTATAGTTAATGTATCATAAATTTTTATCGGGAAGTGCATACACTACATAGCCTCTTGGTAAAGCTCCCGGTTCCTTGGAGTGGTCAAAGCTATCCCTTGTGAAATTAGCAGTGGCGTTGACAACGAGATATTGTTTGCCATTTAATTCATACATCACCGGCTGGGTATTCGATTCGCGGCTCAGCGTTGTTTCCCACAAAAGATTACCATTATCTGCATCATATGCATATAATTTCCCTCCCTTACCATTGCAAAACAGTACTCCCGTTGAAGTAACCACAATTCCTTTTCTCTGCGAACCGTTTGGAGCGCCGGCATTTTTATCTCCGGCTTTAACAGCCCTTGGATCCTCGCCCAAAGGTTGTTTCCATTTAATAGTTCCCGTGTTAAGATCATAAGCCATCACCGAGGCCCATGTAGGACTTAGCAAATCTGGCCACGAAGTTCCATAATCAGTTGTATAGCGATTTTTTGGACGTGCGACACCGGCAGGATAATCAACCATTGAAGGTGCTGGTTTTACATCGGGTTTGACAGGTACACCGCCAGAAGCTACAACAGGGCCTTCCGGCATTGTAAGTGTTTGGTTTCTTCTGTTGCCAAAACCAAATCTCATATTCGGATTCCCACCTAAATACCGGTATAAAGCTGTTACGCTTTGTTCATCTACATGCGCAAATCCCGGCATTTGTCCTTTACCAACTGCTATCAGCGTTTTAAAATCATCGAAGAGAATACGCTGTCCGGAATTCACGACAGAAGGAAAGATACCTACGCCGTTCATTTTTTCTCCATGACAGGACTTACATATAGAGGCATAAACTCTTTGGGCCTTTTGCAGATCAGTTGCTGACATAGTTTCCCGCGGAGATTTAATTCTCTCCAGTTTATAAACCGAAGGATATTCCTGTGTTAGAATATATACCATGCCTTTGTCAGGATCTGAAGCCGTATTTCCAAAATTCGAGCCGCCCAATGCGCCGGGCATCATGATGGTTTCATATTTATCGGATGGCGGGATGAATAAACCCGATTTGGCAGAATCAATTCTTTTATACCATTTTTTCTTTTCTTCTTCAGAGTAATAGGGGTTGAGTGTTTCTTTTGTTACTTCATGTCTTGTAAAGCTGGGTACAACAGTCGGAATAGGTTGAGTAGGCCAGGCTTTTTCACCAGGCATATTGCTGGCGGGAAAAGGTTTTTCCTGGATTGGGAATACAGGCACTCCTGTTACCCGGTCAAATACAAACATGAAACCATGTTTGGTAGCTATTGCTACAGCATCAATATTCTTTCCATTACGATTTACAGTGATTAACTGCGGCGCCGAAGCGAGATCGTAATCCCAAAGATCATGGTGCACAGTTTGAAAATGCCAGAGGCGCTTTCCTGTCCTGGCATTTACTGCAACAAGGCTATTGCCAAAGAGGTTACTACCCAGGCGATCTGCACCATAATAATCATAAGTTGGTGAACTAACTGGCAAATAGGCAATCCCTCTTTTGGTATCAACTGATATTTCACTCCATACATTCGCACCTCCCACATATTTATAAGCATCTTTTGGCCAGGTATTATAACCATATTCTCCGGGATGAGGTATTGTATGAAATGTCCAAACCCGCTTACCAGTTATTACATTATATGCTCTTACGTGCCCGGGAGGTGAAAAATATCCTTCACCGGGTGCCGATCCCATAATTATCAAATCTTCAAACACAACACCCGGCATCATGGACTGCATTCTCCTGATAGATGATGGAATCCGGTCGAGTCCTTTTCTCATATCAACAATTCCACTGTCGCCAAAAGTCCTGATTGATTTTCCTGTCAGGGCATTTATTGCCTGCAATGTATTGTTGAGTGTAAACAAAAGGCGCCTGTCTTTTTTGTCTTTACTTTCCCAATAATTAATACCTCTCCGGGTTAGTCCCTGCAAATTGGCATGAATCCAAATTTCCTTACCTGTCAGGGCATTTATCGCAACCATGGACGAATTTTTCGCCATAACATACATAATGGTATCCACTATAATTGGACTGAAAAAATTAGGGATAGAATCAGCAGTAGGATAGACCCACGCTACCTGCATCTGGTTTACATTTTCTTTCGTGATCTGAGACCCAACAAAGTATTTCGACTGGTCTGGGCTACCACCATAATGTCTCCAGGTTTTGTGTTCATTATCCGGTATTAAATCATTAAAGGTTGCGTAGATAAAGCAAGAAAGTACAATGATAGCTCCGATAATTTTGGTTCTTAGTCTCATTTAGCAAGAATGTTTTATTAGGCAATTAATAACATGTAAAGTATAGGAATTTTTTTATATAAATTTTGACGACAAAAGATAAATAAACCAGTGTAGAAAGAGGCCTATTTGAGAAATAACTCCCGCTGCTATATGGCCTTTCTACAGTAAAAGTTACTTTCTTTTCTCCAGCGTCTTAATCCATTGGGCAATTTGCGTTAACTCATTTTTTGATACATGTGACATCGGCGGCATTTTTGTGGCATACCCGGGCCAATTGGCCGGGTTGGGCTTTTGAATTAGCTGAACAATTTGCGCTACAGAATATTTCTTTGTCGCTATTTCCTTGTATGAAGGTCCAATCAGTTTGTTATCCTGATTATGACAAGCCAGGCAAGTATTTTTTTGTAACAATGGTTGCACCAGTGCATAAGTTATTTTTTTCACTGTAGGTGCTGGTTTAGCAACCGGTTTTTTATTTTTAGCTGTAGCGGCACTCTTTGAAGATGCCGGAGTAGCGTTATTAGCAGGGCTATCAATATTTGTCTTAACAATTGATGCAGCCGGGGTGCCCGTTTCCAATTCCATCAGTGTCCACAAGTTTGTTCTTGATTCATGTTGTTTTCTTATTGCGGCTACTTCAGGTACAGAAACAAATGGTGATATGGTATCCGTTGGCCTGCGGAAACGGCGTCCCGCATTTCCAAACTCATAGCGGATATAGTTTACTACTGAGGCAACCCATTCATCTGAATTAGCACCCAGCGAAGGCATCACTGCAGGATACTCTTTTCCATCAACAGGTCCGGATAAGCCATGTAATAATAATTTTACAAGAAGTGATTTGTCGGCGTTCATCCTTTTTGATTCCGTCAGCGGCGGAGCAGCGAGATTGGATGTTCCGGCAACTACCATTCCCTTACCGCTAGGCCCGTGACAGGTAACGCAAAGTGCATTGAACACAGTTACACCACTTAAAATGGATTTTCTCTCTTCAACCGGAATATTAGCCAATCTGCTTCCATATGTTTTAATATCCGTATTGCGGTCCATTGATCTTCTAGAAGCTGCAAACATTTCATTGGAAGTATTTGCCTTCGACAGTTCATAGGCAAATGATGTGTCGTTTTTCGGCCGGATGCTATAAAATGTATGATACAATTGCAATCTTACATCATGCGAAGGATCGTTTTTTAATCCGGAAAGTTTAGCTATTATATCGCCATCATCTTTTTTAAGATAGGATTCGCTAATTATTACAGCCGCTTTTCTGATTTGTGGATGTTCATCCTTCAATGCAGTATATAAAATGTCACGATCGATTGCTTCCAAACCTTCCAGTGTCCATAATGCATGCAAGCGGGCAAGTTGAGAAGGCTTTGCCGTCAAAGTAGCCTGTTCGCCATGAACAATTTGTTTTAACGCGGGCACTACAGATTTATCGTTTAGTAAAATGATCTGTTTTTGTGCATTGTCTCTCCACCATCCATTTGCATGATCGAGATAAGATACCAGTTTGCTTGCTGGTTCATCCAGCATTTTAGGTTTTTCTCCCTGCTTGTAGCCATCATATACCAGTCTATAAATTCTTCCATGTCCTGTGTTTTTTGCCATTTCCATTGCATCAATTTTTTTTCGGAGAAATGATCCTTGCCTTGTCCAGTTACCTTGTTGTATAATGCCCCTGTGCATATCAACAATGTAAAGATTTCCATCAGGCCCTGTATAAGAATTCACCGGCCTAAAGTTCATATCTGTAGAAGCAATAAATTCCTGGCGGTAATATGCGTTCTGTACTGTGATCTTTCCTTTGAGATTAATCACTTTTGCACGACGGATGATTCTTCCAACAGGTTCACAAATAATATAGTCACCTACCATATTCGCTGGTAATGTATTGCCCCGGTATATAGATTGCCCGCAAGCTCCGGTAAAGTGGTTCAACGTACTATCAGCCCGCAAACGCATCAAACCTCCTTGCACATCGGGCGTTGAAATAATGGGCCACACTTGCTGGAAGTCGTTATTGGCCTGGTCGGGCATATCAAGTGCGCCATAGGAAGGATTCATCTGCACCCGCACCAACGGACTTTCAGAACCGGCATTACTAAGAAACAACCGGCCATAGTTATCATGTGTTACACCCCACTGGCCGCCGGGACCAGAATAAATAGAATCTGCCAGCAACATACCATTCTTATATCTGAAACGCACCGGGTCGTAAGTAATATAAATATTGTTATCCAGGTTCCAGTCAAGACCGCTGCGTTGATGTTCCATATTGGAATCCGTCATCCGGTAATCATCTCTTTGAAACACAATTCTTTTCTCGTCTGCTTTTCCGTCACCGTTTGTATCCTTATAAGCATGAATAGTGATGGTATTTGTTTCATTTACAAGTAGCTCATGATTTACACATAAGATCATCCTGGGTAATAAAAGACTATCAATGAAAACTGAGCTTTTATCCATTTTACCATCATTGTCAGTATCCTCCAGCAATGATATCCGGCTAAAGGGCTTCTGTTCATTTGATGCATCAGCATCTAACATATAAGTAAGCATTTCTGCTACATACATTCTTGCATTTCCATCCCAGGCAATGGCTACAGGTTCTTTTATCATGGGTTCACTTGCTACCAGTTCCAGGTGATATCCGGCAGGTAGATTAAATGATTTTAAACTTTGTTCCGGGTTCAGGTATTCAACTGATGGAGTGGAATCAAATATGCGGGTGGGATAAGGATTTCCAACCATGTTCTGACTGGTGCCTTTTGGTGTGCTACAGTTATATATGATCACACATAATAATAGCAAGCCGATAATGAGATACGCTTTTTTCATTGTAAAAAATAAATGGATAATTATTTAACAGATGCAATTCGTTTTAATTCAGGATCGGCGCCCATAGCATATTTGATGCCGCCCAATACATGTTGAAGATACAATGGGTCTTCCCATGATTTATTGTCGTGGCCAAGGCCGGTATAAAATCCTCTTCCTCCATCAAACTCATGATACCAGGCCATAGGATGATCATCACCATTACCGCCTCCGGTATAACTGTTCTCGTCAATAGAGATCAGGATCTTCAAATCGGTTCCGATCCACTTGAAATTATACAGTTCATCAGAACGCTTCCATACTTTTGGAAGGTGGGCCGTTGCAATATTATTTTCGTCTACGATATTGAAAATTGCTTCCTGGGGCCTTGGATGATTTTTAAAATAAGCGCCATTCAATTCCCCGAACCAGGCCCAATCATACTCAGTATCAGCTGCAGAATGTAAGCCCACATAACCGCCTCCATTCCGGATAAACTTTTCGAATTCCTTTTGTTGCTCATCATTCAATACATTGCCTGTAGTGCATAGGAAAACCACAGCAGTATATTGCTTTAAATTTTCTGCAGTAAAAATGTCTGAACTTTCCGTCGTATCCACACCAAACTTATTTTTCTGTCCCAGCTCTATAATATATTTTTTTCCCGCCACAATGGATGAGGTATGGCGGTAGCCTGCGGTTTTACTGAATACTAAAATTTTCTTTTGTTTCTTCGGTAAAGTATAACTGCTAATGCATACGGCTGCAGCAAGTAGCAGAAAAATAAAAAGGAAGTGTTTAATTAAATTCATTTTCAATGAGACATTTTTATATGATTAGAAATATAGAAAAATTTACTTTTAGTTGTGACGATAAATGTAAAACAATCCTGTCCCAAACCGGGTTTTAATTTGAAAATATTACATAACATCTATTTAAACAATATCTCAAAATTTGCCAGTCAGGGTTACACCATATGTTCTTGGATTTCCTAAATGAATTGCACCAAAATCATAAGCATAGCCAATATATTTTTTGTCGGTGATATTTCTCATCCAAAACACGATCTCAAAGTTTTTTGCGGTTAGTCCTGCTCTTGTATTCAGCAGGTGATACGAAGATTGCCTGATGGTATTAGCCAGATCAAAAAATTGAGTACCCAAATATTTCCATTCGCCACGCAGTATAATATTTAGATCTTGTTTTGTATTCAGGCTATAGCTGTATTGTGCTGCTAGCATAGATGTAAGATCGGGAGTAAAAATTTGCCGTTTACCACTTAAATTCACTTCGCTTCCTCCCTGGGATACTTTCAATGTTTGGTATTCTGCATGTGTATATCCGAGATTATATGTTATTTCAAAACCTTTGAACAAGCTGGCACCTGCTTCTAATTCTATTCCCTTGCTTCTTAATTCACCTGCATTTTTTGTAATTGTAATCGCATCTGGTAAGATCAATGTGGGTACTTGTGCATTATTGATAGCAGTATAAAAAGCAGTTATGTTTAAACGAAGTCGATTATCAAGGAATAGATTTTTAAAACCCACTTCATAATTATTACTGTTCTCTGGTTGAAAAGCATACAATGGAGGTTGGGAAGGATCAGAAGATAGTTGCGTTAATCCTCCTGCCCTGAATCCCCTCGTATAACTTATATAAACCCTGTTCTTTTCTGACAAATGATAAGAAAAACTAAGTTTTGGAGAAAAGGCATTAAAATTTGTTTTTGCAGAAGTGTCCGGCTGATAAGGAAACTGTGGTGTCGGGCTTGGGTCTTTCTGATATTCGCCCAAAACGCTTTGTTGCTTATGCTCATAATCATAACGAATACCTGCAGTAATATCCCATGCTTTATTAAGTGTATAAGTAGCCTGCCCGTAAAATGCTATTCCCCTGCCTTCGGCCTTTGTAGTATTGATA
>DATDCP010000370.1:0-3494 GCA_036524255.1 Chitinophagaceae bacterium | reverse complement strand
TGCTGTTGTATGAAAGCGATTATACTTTAGTCCGTTCGCTGCAAGTTTATCAAGTGTCGGTTCATTTACCGGGCCACCAAATGCACTTGAAACACCGAAGCCCTGGTCATCAATAAGCACAATAACAACATTCGGAGCTTTTGCCGGAGCCTTAACTTCAAATCGTGCAGGAGCTTTTGCATCACGTGCATCAAGAGTTGTGTCTTCAGGATAGCTGGGCTCTTTGATAGGCAATACGGTGCGATCCATATCACCATTACTTGTAGCTTCTGGTGTAGCAGAGGTTTCGCTTTTTTGGTCACTACAAGCAACCAAAAAACACAATGCAAAAAGCATAAAAGAGATCTGTGTCCTCATAATAAATGTTTGGTTTTTGAATTCGGTTTGGTTTGGTTTCGTTTCTAATTGTTCTGTTGAAAGTCTTGATATAATGAAAAGATCTTTATCGCTTATTATGCACAGGCCAATGACATCTAATTTTTAATAGGGCAAAAGCAACACTACGTAATAGTTTTACTCACGTCCAAATCCTGCAAGATGAAATTGAATAGTGATTTTAATATAGAGCAGAGCCATTTCCAATCAGTTGTTAGGTCAAATCCTTTTGCTGATGTGTTTCTAATAAATGAATGATCTCTTTTTCCAACTCTATATTAACATGTAAAAATTCTCTTTCGATCTTCCGGTCCTTGATCGCACTTAATCTGCGCTCCTCAGCTGCTTGTATACTTGTAATATAATCTTCGCAGAGTATTCTGAAATCTTCATCCTTATTATACAGATCAATAATTTTATCGTTGTGGTCCGGGAATTTTCCTAATATGTATACAAGCTCTTTTGTCATTTTAGAAAAAGGACGTTTCAATGTTTTACAATGTTAAATTACTTATGAAAGCCAGATAAGTATTATACGGTTAATTAACGGTAAACCCGCTTTCTTTAATTGCTACCAGATTTTAAAATTTAACTCATACAGGTGGGAAAAATCTTAGAAATTCTTTTTAAAGGACCAGGGCACAAGCTGCAAATAACTGCTATGAAACAGGCAACCTCAAAGATTGTTTTTGCCAATTATCAAATTATCCGAATGAATGGCCCCGATTCCCAACGCATTTTGCTAAGATTCATTTAAATATCCTATTTTGCGCAAGACCATCAACCTTATTTTAACCAAATCAATGCTCTATGGGAGCAAAAGAAAATTCATACATAAGTGAGATCAAAGCACAATTAAAAAGGATTGTTTCCACTCCTGCTTTTAAAAGCTCACGAATATTATCAGGTTTTCTTGAATTTGTCACAGAGAAAACTCTCGCCGGTAAAGAAGACGAGATCAAAGAATATTCAATTGGGATCAGCGTATTATCCCGCAATATTGACTTTAATCCTCAGTTGGATGCGATCGTTCGAATACATGCCGGCAGGTTAAGAAGGGCATTGAAAGAATATTATTATGATGCTGGTAAAAATGATCCCATCGTAATTGAAATACCCAAAGGCAGTTATATCCCTGTTTTTCAACCGAAAAATAAAATTGAGACCAACCTTATTAATGTTGTTGAAAAAGTAAAGCCAGCAAGATTTAAACCAGTAGTAGCCGTATTTCCATTCAGAAATATCAGCCAGGATTCCTCAAGAGATTTTTTTGCTGACGGATTGGGTGAACAATTAAGTACAGAGCTAACATTGTTTCATGAGTATGCAGTGATCTCTTATTATTCTTCCCGTTATGTTGCCAGTAAAACCAATGATGTAAAAGAAGCTGCAATGTTATTAGGGGCTAAGTATGTAATAACAGGAAGCATCCAACATGACAATAAGCAGATTCGTATCTGGGTACAGTTGATCTTATCTGGCAATGGAGAGCAATTATGGGCAAGATCTTTCCAAAGAAATAATACAGCTTCCGGCATTTTTGAAATTCAGAGTGAAATTGTCAAAAGTATATTAACTGCAATCGGTGGATATTATGGCGCTATTACCAGGAATATGATGAAACTGCCAGATGGCAATCATGCAAACAGTATAAACAACTACGATGCAGTATCCTTATATTATCATTATCAAAAAGTCTGGACCTCTGAAGCTTTGCAAAAAGCAATTAATGCTTTGGAAGCTGCTGTAAAAGCAGATCCCGAATATGCACTGGCATGGGCCATGTTAGGAGAATTATACCTTGATGATAAAGTATTAGCATTTAAAAAAATAAAGAACCCATTAGAAGAAGGATTAAAATGTGCTTTACGTGCTGTTAATATTGATCCTAACTGTCAACATGCTTACCTGGCATTGGCATGGATATATTTATTTCATCATAACCGCGAGGAATGCCTGAAGTCAGTTGATCAATGTATAGCGATCAACCCAAATGCTTCTGATATGTGGGGAACAATGGGATTTGCGCTGATATGCGCCGGAGAGTTTGACAGGGGGTTTATTCTTTTACAGGATGCTATTCAGCATAACCCATACGGTCCCTGGTGGTTTAATGCCGGATTTGTCCTTTACTCTCTCTATAAAAAAGATCATCAAAGCGCCAATCAATGGGTTGAGAAGATCGACATGCCGCAATTGATATGGGGTCCGTTGCTTAAGGCCTGCGTTCAAGGCCATTTAAATCGCACAGAGGATGCTGACAAAAATCTGAAACTGCTCAATCAACTACTTCCTGACCCGGCCAACCAGGTAAAAATAATCATTGAATCATTTTTGTTATCAAATGATCTGACTAAAGAGATCTTAGCAGGATTGAGAAAAGCGGGGCTTAATTCAGAATCGCAAAAAAAAATATCAACATTGAAAGGCAGTTCGCTCAACTAAACCTTCCCGGTATATATTTCTTTGTTCCAGATCCTTTTTATCATTCAAACATTCCCTCTCTATTTCAATTACCAAACATTCTGAATAGTTCAAGTTTAGAACCGCCAATCTTTATCTTTGAGCATTAAATGAATAACATGCTCAAGGTTGGAGTTTTTGGCGTTGGTCATCTTGGTAAATTTCACTTGAATAACTGGAAAGAAATTCAAGGATGCGAACTTGTCGGCTTTTATGACCCGGATGAGAAAAATGCGGAAGAGGTAATTGCAAAATATGGATTGAAAAGATTTAATGATCCCGGCGAACTTCTTACTGAGATCGATGCGGCCGATATTGTTGCGCCAACTGATCATCATTTTTCACTTTGTGAAGCGGCTATCAGAAGGGGCAAACATGTTTTTGTAGAAAAACCATTGGCCCAAACAATGGATGAGGCGCATGCTCTTGTAAAGCTGGTAAGAGAATCAAATGTAAAATTGCAGGTAGGACATGTGGAAAGATTTAACCCGGCTTTTCTTGCAGTAAAGGATCTGAAATTAAATCCAATGTTCATCGAGGTGCACCGACTTGCACAGTTCAACCCAAGAGGCACGGAAGTAAGTGTTATTCTTGACCTGATGATACATGACATAGACATTATCTTAAGCATTGTAAAAAGTGATGTAAAGTATATT
>DATDCP010000369.1:0-2303 GCA_036524255.1 Chitinophagaceae bacterium | reverse complement strand
GATGCATTGATGGCGCCCTGAAACCATTACTAAAAGCACCGCGAATCGCAAGCTTTTCTAACAACTGGTAACGAATAGCAAATTTTCCAGCAAAGCTTGAACCATAATCAGAATAATGCTCATAGCGACCAGCACCATTTAAAAGAAGTTTTTCAGTAATATCTGTTTCTACGTCAACATAACCTCCAAACACATTTCTTCTTTCATCAACAGCATTTGCAGGTTGGAAACCGGGGAACACCTGTGCGCCACCTACTTTTCCAGAGGATGGATCGTAGTTAAGATAAGAAGCTTCCTCACCCTCCTGAATTGTATAATTATCGCTGCGAAATTCTGCGCCACCAGCAAGGTTGAATGACTTCAAACCCATGCTTGCTCCAATATCCTTTGATATATTAAAGTTTGTAGTGTATTGACTGAATAAAAGCTTACCGGCATAAAACTCTGTTGGCGCTGCCTCTTTTAATGCAAATTGCGATGCATTATTAGAATTGGTCACATCAAAACGAAATGAATTGCCTCCGAGGGCCTGGCTTACATCCCAACTCCAATTACGTGCAGTCTTACCTTCAAAGCCTGCGGTAATATATTTATCCCTGATAATAGAATTGATCTCGGGAAGAAAGCCATCAGGATAAAGTTCAGTGATCACCTGGCTGGTTTGTTTCGGATAACGATAAAAGCCAGCCGCTTTCCCATCCCTGTAATTATAACCGGCTGTTAAAAGAAATTGCAGATCCTTTTTAAAAGGATAACCCATATTTACCAATATACCATAATTACTAATTTCAGAGTTCCCGATATGCATATTATTTTTTCTGCTAAATCCACGTTGAGCAATTACTTGTTCATCAAGAGGAACATCATTTGTATAAACCGTACCCGTATAATCACCAGAGCGATTTGTTGGATCACGATGTCGAATTTCACCTGAAATATTAAAGTAGCCTCCTTTTTTTCCTAATACCATTCCTTTATTTATTCCAAATTGCTGAACAGCACCATCACCTTCATATTGTTTACCCAAATGTGTATATAGAGTTGTTCCTGTCATGTTTTTCTTTAAAACAACATTTATCACACCGGCAATGGCATCAGAACCATATTGAGATGATGCGCCGTCACGAAGGACTTCTATCCTGTCAATTGCAGACGCAGGAATAGCATTAATATCCGTACCAACAGAACCACGACCAACGGTTCCATTTACATTCAACAGTGCCGTATTATATCTTCTTTTTCCATTTACTAAAACAAGAGTTTGATCGGGACCAAGTCCACGAATAGTTGCAGGATCGATATGATCCGTGCCATCAGCAACTGTTTGCCTGCTTGAATTATAAGAAGGAGCAACAAAATTTATCATTTGAGTTGGCTCTACCTGCCCGGTAAGATTTAATTCACGGTTCGTGATGACATCAACAGGTACAGGAGTTTGTGTTCTGGATCTCGAAATGGAGGATCGTGAACCAACAACGATCACCCTGTTAAGATCGCCGGAGTTTTGCATGTCAAAATTATTTTCAGTTATTGAACCTGCCCCTACAGACACTTGTTTCCGCTGCGTTACAACACCAACATAACTTATTACTAAAGTATAGTTTCCGGGAGCAACTTTTAATTCATAGTTTCCACTTGCGTCAGTCACAGTTCCTTTTTTGGTACCATCTATAATGATAGAAGCACCTGCCATTGGCAACCCATTTGCATCTCTTACTGATCCCCGCAATGAAGACGTTTGTGCTATTGCAATACTTGTAATAAAAAAACCAATCAATAAAAATCCAATACTTTTAAGAGCAAGCCTGAATTTGTTGACCATAGCGGTATTTGTTAAGTTAAAATATGCAAGATAATTGGGATAAAAAAGTGCTTAGGTAATTATTGCAGGTTGTAAATTAAAGATAAAGATTTTAAGATAAAAAACCCTGAACTATTTACCTTGTGCATTGAAAGCTAACTATAATGAAAAAAATGTTTTTTTTATTTCTTCTCCCGGTGTTGTTTGAAATTTCCTGTTCAACAACAAAAACTACAACTACACTTGTTGACCAGTACAAATACGATACTCAGAAAAAAGTCATCTGTGAAAATGGTGCCGTTGTTTCTGCACATCCGCTTGCAAGTAAAGTTGGATTAGCGGTTTTAAAAATGGGCGGCAATGCTGTTGATGCTGCTATTGCAACGCAGTTAACACTTGCAGTTGTTTATCCAAATGCCGGCAATCTTGGCGGTGGCGGTTTTATGGTGGCAAGATTAAAAGATGGAAAACTTGTTGCTATCGATTACAGGGAAAAAGCTCC
>DATDCP010000368.1:0-4521 GCA_036524255.1 Chitinophagaceae bacterium | reverse complement strand
TGGAAATGTCTTTATATTTTCCGGCATGTCTTTTCGCTGGTTCAAATTCTGCATGGACTCCTTTATGTGATAAGTAAACAAAAAATGGTTTGCTTTTATTTCGATCGGTTAGCCAGTTGAGTGCATGATCGGTTAACTGATCGGTAATGTAACCGTCTTCTGGTTGCTTTATCTTTTTGCCGTTAATATTGAAAGTTGAATTATAATATTTGCCCTGTCCCTGGAAGCTAAGCCAATAATCGAATCCCGGTTGTGGCGCATCATCTGTATTACCCATATGCCATTTGCCTAGAAAAGCAGTTTGATAACCGTTTTTTTGTAAGTATTGCGGAAAAAAAACAAGATTGGCCGGTAATGGTGCATCGTTATCAACCACTGTATGAGTGTGTGCATACTGACCGGTTAGTATCGAAGCCCTGCTGGGCGAACACAGCGCTGTTGAAACAAAAGCATTTTTTATATGTGATCCTTCTTTTGCCATGCGGTCCATAGCCGGAGTTTGCAAACCAGGTATCTTGTTCATAAAGCCCATCGCATCATAACGATGATCATCAGCAAGAATAAAGATCACGTTCATCCTATTTTGCTGCTGTGCAAACAAAAATGAATGAGCGGTAATTGCAAAGAATGCAAGCAAAGCGATTCTTTTTCCCATAAAGTAATTTTTAATGAAAGATTTTGTTTCCTTTCATTGGGGCCATAATGCGACTTAATAATAACCTTGAGCAATCAGAATTCACCAGGCGATCTTAAAGCTCATTATTGCACCCCAGACTAAATCATTTTTTCATCATTACAGAAAACAACTCTCATTTAATAATTTAATAACAGCTGCCACAATATTTCCAATTTTCTTTGGTCTTTATATATCCCATATTAAAATTATTATAAGGGTTTAAAATAAATATTCTCAATTATAAATTGTTGAGCAGGTTCTTCTTTATACTTATTTATATATGGTGAATAGGTGGAGACGTTCAACGTTTTTTTCTTGTAATTCATATCCACTATTCTTAACCATCCATTTCCCCCTTTTACTGAACCGGTTACGCCTTCCTGATAATTCGCCAGCATTTGGTAAACCGGAAATCCTTTTGAGTTTATGCTCACTAATGTGCCCACTCCTGTGTTCAGAACATGTCCCGAAAAAACAAACCTAACATTTGAATGATCTTTTACAAGTTTATCCCAGATCTGTTCCCCATCGTTCACACTGCTGTCACCTTTATCCTTGCCCACGCCGTAAGCCTGCGGGCGCCAGTTATCTCCGGGTCCCTGGCGGGTGCTGTCGGAATACATATAGCTATGAGTATTGATGATGACAGAATGATCGGGATATTTTTCAATGACACTGCTTGCCCAATTCAATATACTGTTGCGGGGACCAAATTCCAGCGTAATAACTAACCAGTTTATTTTGCCTGTTTTGAAAATATAATAAGCATTATCCATCTTTTCTTCTTCCGCAACGCCGCTAAAGCCGGGCAGGGATGACATTTGGGAGTAAGGAAAATAATTATTAAATAACGTGGAATTGCGGACGTCAGCAAATTTTCCATCGGCGCTGCCCATATCATGATTGCCGGCAGCCAGCACATAAGGCACTTTGCCATTAAGTTTGCTAAAGGAATTTTGTATCACTTTCCACTCTTTGTCATTATTGTTTTGTGTAAGGTCACCTTGTTGCATCACAAAAGCAATTTGCCTGGCGTTGCGGACCACCCAGTTTATTTGGGAGTCGAGCACTTCAGGATATTTTTCAGCATAGGTCTGTGTATCCGGCAGCAAGACGATCCTTACCTGGTGCATTTTTGTGGAACAGGATGAAAGAATTATCAGGACAAATACAATACTGAAGGACATTTTCATCATGTGTATTATTTTAGATGTGGGCTTTCAAAGCCTAATTTCTTTAAACCATTTTTAATTTCGGGACAACTCATAAATAAGTTCCAAAGTAAACCAGTTCTGTAATTTTCTATCATTACAATGATCGGTCCCTGGTCAATTGCCAAATGACTTTTTGCATACCAGTTTTGTGTTTCATTAAAAGCATCTACAAAACCATATTCACTCCATATTTTATCACCAAGATCATAATAAAAATGTTTCAGCGCCTGCATCGAATATTCGGGTGTGTAAGGAAAAGCCGAAAGTGCTGCTGTTGGAGTTATTGTTCCTTTATCATTAGTTGGTGAATATGCATCGTAACCATTATAAGTATCACTTGCTGTCAGCCCCCAGCAATTTTCACCATAGCCCTTGAATTTATTTGGATTTCGAATGCAATGTTCACGATTGATCAGTGTATGATTTCTATTTTGTTCCCAGTAATCTGCATAACGATCTTTTAAGCGTCTAGGATCTAATCCAAGAAATGAGTAATGAGAAAAGAAAAGGGGTCCGCCATAGTCAAATCCTAAGGGCAGTTTAATGCCATAAAACTCTTTTCCATTCTTAAAAAAATTACTTTGTGCCCAGCCTCTATGATAAACCGCAGAGTTCACTGCATATTTTTCATTACTACCTGATGCTGCCAGCATATACATGATCAGGCATTCATTAAAGCCACGTACCGGAAAATTCATGGCCCATCCGTTATTGGGACTCCAATGCCAGTACAATACTTCTTCGCCTTTAGTAAACCAGTTCCATTCAATATCATTCCACATCCAGCCGATGCGATTGCGTAGTTCTCTTTCGGTTCTGTCATTTCCATTAAAGTATTGTCTTGCACAAAGCAGTCCCTGGAACAAATAAGAGGATTCAACAAGATCAGCGCCGTCATCTTTCCTGCTAAACGGAATTGTTTTTCCAGTGGCGCCATCCAGCCAATGTGGAAACACACCATGGTATGAATTTGCTTTCAATAGAAAATTCACCATCTTCAAAAGAAATTTTGCAGCAGTGTCCCTTGTTATCCATTTTCTTTCTGTTGCTACAATCACAGACATTACACCAAAGCCTGTACCACCTGTAGTCACTACTTCGTTTCCATAATTATAAGCTTCATTACTTCTTTCCCTGGATAGATTGCTTACCGGGTGTGCAAAATCCCAGAAGTAACGAAAGGTTTGCTTTTGTACCAGGTCGAGCAAGGCTGAATCAGAAAGATTCTTTGGACGATCAGCCGGGTTAAATGTTGTAGTGGTCTTTTGAGCGACGACTGTTGAACTGGTAATTGCAACAAAGGCAAGGATGGTTAAAACAATTCGTTTCATATTAAAATTTTATAAGTATGGTGCATTAAAACCTAGTGATAACATTCCTGCTTTTATTTCAGGGCAACTGGCAAATAAATTCCATAATAATCCACTGCGATAATTCTCGATCATGACGATCATCGGTCCCTGGTCGATTGCTAAATAAGACTCCGCAAACCAAAGATTCTGTAAACTAAACGCATCTTTAAAGCCATATTGCCCCCAAATTTTATCGCCTAATACATAATAGAAAAATTTTAAAGCTTTCATGCTTTCCGTTGGAGTATAGGGCAATGATGAGACAGCTGCAGTTGGAGCGATATGGCTAACATCATTCGTCGGTGAACTGGCTGTATATCCATTTTGAATATCGCTTGCTGTTAATCCCCAGCAACTATCACTATACCCATACCAACCTTTTGGATTTGAAACGCAGTATGTATAATTAATGAGAGTATGATTTTTTGTTTGGGTTGTATAGTTGGCATAAGCGTCAGTTAAGCCATTTGGATTAATACCGAGAAAAGAATAATGCTCAAAAAATAGGGGACCGCCCTGCGCAGGACCGAGTGGCAACTGGTAACCATAATATATATTATTGTTGACCATTGCACCATTTCTTGCAAAGCCACTATCGTATACTGCTTTTGGTATTGAATGTGTTGGTGAAGATGCAGCAAGCACGTATGTTATTAAACATTCATTCCATCCTTGTACCGGCACATTTACAGCAAAACCGGAATTATGACTCCAGTTCCAGTACAAAACTTTTTTTCCATTTTGGCGGAACCAATCCCATTCAACACCATTCCATAATGAATTTATGTCATTGCGTAATGTTGTTTCAGCCGGATCTGCTCCATTAAAATATTGCCGGGCAGATAATAAGCCCATCATCATGTACGAAGTTTCAACAAGATCAGCGCCATCATCATTTGTGCCGAATGGAACAACAGCGCCGGTAGTTCCATTCATCCAGTGAGAAAAAGCACCGTGAAATTTTGGAACAGTATTTTTTAAGAATGAAACAATGGTTTGAATTCTTGCTAAACCCTGGGCTCTTGTTATAAAGCCACGACTTACAGCTGTAACAATTGCCATTACTCCAAATCCTGAACCACCTGAAGTCACAGTTTCAGGAGTGGTGTTGCTCCTTTCCCTTGCAAGACCGCTTACGGGATGACCATAATCCCAGAAGTATTTAAATGTTTGCTGCTGTACAAGATCAAGCAAGGCATTATCAGAAATGATCGGAAACTTTCTTGATGAATCGATTTGGGTAATAAAACTTTTACTGACTTCCGGAGAAAACAATCCA
>DATDCP010000367.1:0-2682 GCA_036524255.1 Chitinophagaceae bacterium | reverse complement strand
TAAAAAATATAATTGGAATACGTTTATCCCCGCTTTTGAATATTGCACCGATAATGCCGCCATGATCGCAATCACCGCTTATTATAAATTTCTTGAAAAACAATTCAGTGATCTTACAGTGAGTGCTTCTGCAAGGAGTAGTTTGATGTTCGATGTTTAAGGTTTGAGGTTATTAAAAAAACTTCGAACTTCAAACCTCAAACCTCAAACAATTTGCCTAACTCCTACTTCCAATTCAAACAATTTACAATTCACCAGGATCATTGTGCTATGAAGGTGACGACAGATGCTTGTTTGTTTGGTGCATGGGTGGTAGAAGAAATTAACAATGAAAAATTAATAATTAATAATTGCCTTGACATTGGTACGGGCACGGGATTATTGGCACTCATGCTTACTCAAAAAAATCCAGTAATGAAAATCGATGCTGTAGAAATTGATAAGGATGCGGCTGAACAAGCAAAGATCAACGTAGGATCATCTCCATGGAAAGAACTAATAAATGTTGTTCAGGGCGATGTAAAAGAGCTTTCTTTTGCAAAAGAATTTGATCTTATTATTAGCAATCCTCCTTTTTATGAAAACGAAATACGATCAGCAACTAATTCTAAAAATGTAGCGCATCACAGTGAAAATTTAACATTAAAGGAATTGCTGGTGATCATAAAAAATGATCTGAGCAAAACAGGTTCATTTTTTTTATTACTTCCTTATAAAAGAAATGAAGAGATAAAAAAACTTTTTAAAGACCATGAATTAAATATTTCGAAGATCTTATTTGTTCGTCAATCAGTAAAACATGATTACTTCAGGATCTTTATTAAAGGGAGTTTGAATGCAGAAGAAAAAGAAACTGAATTTGATGAATTATCGATCTGGGACGATAAACAACAGTACACAAATGAATTTGTAAACTTGTTAAAAGACTATTACCTGCATCTCTGACGATTATTAATTTCCAGAAGCATATTCTTTTAAATATTCATAATGCGGCGTAAATTTCCCTTTTTTTACCATTGTAGCTTTTTCAATTAATGCAGAGCTATTGCCAACAAGGTCTTCCATCACATGCTTAATCAATTGCTCGCCAAAATATCGTGACGCATCCCTTGGTAATTCATTCGGCAGATTACCGACTGCCATTATATCGATTGAATTGGGCAAATAAGGTTCTGTTTTTTCCAATGTTGTTCTGTCAATTCCATATACAGGCTCTTCAATTGTTTGATCTCCGAGATTGATAGGGACAGAACCACCTTTATCATCTGTAATATCAGCGATCGTCCTGATGATAAAAGTATCTGCTTGTACATTTTCCTTTTCAAAAAGTCTTGGTACAGTTTTATCCCAATACACACCATTCAATAAAATATCAGTTTGTTCTGCATACGGCAAAAATTGGCATTGATATAATTCAGGATGCTCATGAAATTCCAATCGCTTGTACCTACCACCATCTTTTCTTTCATACAGGTCAGCGCCTTTTAACTGCGTATAAACAGGATAAGCAAATCTTCTTACCAAATAATCATCCGGTTCCACTTCATGTATCCCCATCAGGTTCATGATCTCAAGTATACCATGCGCTACTCTGCCTGAACCTGTGACTGCGATCTTGACATTTGGCAGTCGCATACCGAAATAAGAATGTATCAGTTCACGGAAACTTCTTTGTTTATAAACCCGGTCAAGCTTATATAATCCCGTCCTGTTTCCATAAGCCATCATACCATTATGTGCACCAACAATACCGGCAAAAAAACCAAAACCGATAATGCGTTGTCCATCTTCATGTTCCAGGCATTCATAATCGATCAGGGTAATTTTTTTATCAAGGATTGCCTGCATCATCTTTTGATTCTGTGGCTGTTTCTTTTTGGTATGAGAAAAAAACAGGTATTTTTTTCCGGATAGCAGTTGATCAACAGGAATCTCTTTTATTCCCATTAGAATATCACATTCGCTGATATCATCTTTCACTTTCACCCCGGCATTCTCGTATTCACGGTCTGGAAAACACCGAACAGAAGAGCTTTGAGCAATGATCTCAACATCCGAACTGTTCCTGTGTATCCATTTACATTG
The DNA here is from genome assembly GCA_036524255.1 of Chitinophagaceae bacterium. GTDB lineage: Bacteria > Bacteroidota > Bacteroidia > Chitinophagales > Chitinophagaceae > VBAS01. Next base: position 597 of record DATDCP010000367.1, on the reverse strand, counting down.
TGCAGGTGTCAATGCCACCCGGTTGTCAGCTGGAATTTTCCCTTCTCTTATTAGTCCTATCCTGATCATATAGCAAGCATTAAAAAAATTATTGCCGCAAAGTTGCCGGTTATCGGCGACTAAAACAAACTGATTAAAATCAGCAAAAAATTATTTGCTTGTCACTAAAAAAAGGATGCTGGCAGCAGAAATAATAAGAGAATAAAAGTAAAGCGACCGAAGATCGAATTTATTTTTTGACCAAAATATAAATGAAACGACCGGCATTGCAAATAGACCTAACAACATACATATCCATAGAATTTCATAGATGGCTCCAATGACCGGAAAACGATAAACGCTGATGAGTAAAGGAAGATACCAATATAGTGTTACAATTATTGTTAATGCAAATACAATTGCACTTCCTTTAAACAACCTGGCCGTTTGATTGGAGACCGCTTTCATTCATTAAAGTTATTTGTTTAACACTATATCAAAAATATTGGCAGATTAATTGTAATACTACTAGTTGAAAAGTTTTTGTAAAATGAAAAGACCGGCAGTCATAATATTCCTTGCAACATTATATTTATTATTCTTCCATGCATCTCCCCT
>DATDCP010000366.1:0-2212 GCA_036524255.1 Chitinophagaceae bacterium | reverse complement strand
AAAGAATGATGGTGCTTTGGTTCCATAAAAAGAAAAGTCCTCGGATCCGGTTACCCAGTTTCTTTCAATCACATTATCTACTCCTGCAGCAGATTGCAATGAAGGAAGCATCTTTTTCACTAAGTCAGGTGGATTATACGTCACCAGTGTTTTTGCATCGAAACTCACTTCAGCTGTTGCTCCCCACGCTTCAGCGATTTTGGTAGCTGTTGTTTTTATTCTTTGCTGAACATCCTGCTGCATTTTGCTGTCGAGTGTACGAATGGTTCCTTCCATTATACAATCGTCGGGAATAATATTGTTTCTTATACCGCCATGAATTTTTCCAACAGTGATTATAACCGGCGCTTTAACCAGTTCCATTTGCCGGCCAACGATGGTTTGAAGAGCTTCGGTAATTTGCGCTGCGATGGAAATAGGGTCTACTCCAAGCCAGGGTTGTGAGCCGTGGCTGCCCTTTCCTTTAACTTTTATAGTGAACCAATCTGACGAAGCCATAAATGCACCTGGTTTATAATGAATTTGTCCTGCCTCAATAAACGATTCAATATGCAATCCAAATATGACATCTACCTTGGGATTATCCATAACTCCTTCTTTGATCATCAATGGTGCGCCGCCTTCTTCGCCTTCAGGTGGTCCTTCTTCGGCTGGCTGAAAAACAAATTTTATCGATCCTTTTAATTCGTTTTTCATACCTGCAAGTATTTCCGCAACACTCATAAGTATAGCAACATGTGTGTCATGACCACAAGCATGCATTACGCCTACTTCCTGTCCATTGTATGTTGATTTTACTTTTGAAGCAAACGGCAGATCAACTCTTTCAACGATTGGCAATCCATCCATATCGGCCCTGAGTGCAATACAAGGCCCGGGCTTGGCCCCTTTAAGAATTCCAACTACACCCGTTTTTCCTACTCCTTCTTTTACGTCTATTCCGAGAGAACGAAGATGATCAGCAATTAATTTGGCTGTTCTGTATTCGTTGTTTCCCAATTCCGGATGCTCATGAATATCTCTTCGCCAGGCAATGCATTTCGATTCAATTTTATCAGCCGCAATGTTGATCTTCTCTATTTGATCAGTACTTATTTTTTTTTGTGCGCAAAGAAAAAGAGAAGAAGGAACAAATAGTAAAGTCAAAAAGAGTAGTTTCATGATGCAAAAATTTCATGAATTTAACGGAAATAATTTTTCCTTAAAGCATATTAATTGCTTCATATAATTTTTTTTATTTTTAGTCAACCATGCTGCTGCGTCATGTTCCATTTTTAAAAGCCGTTTTTCTCCATAGCCTTACTGCTTTTGGCGGACCACAAGCACATATTGGGATGATGTTAAAAACATTTGTGCACCGAACACCATATGTAACCGAACAAGAATTAATGGAGTATACGGCTTTCTGTCAACTTCTTCCTGGCGCATCGTCTACTCAAACACTTACATTAATTGGCTATAAAAGAGGTGGAGTAATTCTTGCAGTTCTTACTTTATTGATCTGGATCCTGCCGGCAAGTTTTTTAATGGGAGCACTTTCTTTTCTTTTACATTATATAGATAAGAAGGCATTAAATAATGTAGACATTTTCAAATTTATTCCCCCGATGGCTGTTGGTTTTCTTGTTTATGCCACAGTAATGGCATTCAACATTTCTATAAAAAATACAGTTACATGGGTTATAATGGGTGTTTGTGCTGTAGCAACATTTCTTTTATTCAAACAACCTTGGATTTTTCCAGCGCTAATTTTATTAGGCGGAATAACAACTAATCTTAGTCGCAAACGTATACCCCAGGTAGAACAAAAGCCAAGGAAAATCAAATGGTGGAATTTCTGGCTATTTGGGATCATTTTTATTACCGCAGGTTTGTTTAGTGAAGTGGCAAGAAAAAATGATTGGCCCAACCGTGCTCCTCTAAATCTTTTTGAAAATACATATCGCATGGGCAGTCTTGTATTCGGCGGTGGACAGGTATTAATGCCAATGATGTATGAACAATTTTCAGTACGACCCGATGCTGTGATGATGAAAGATTCGTCGGTTATAAGAATTGATAAAGATGATATGTATACAGGTATGGGAATAGTAAGAGCATTACCTGGCCCTGTATTTTCAATTGCATCATTTACGGGGGGGATGGCATTAAAAGATCATGGAAAAACACAGGAAGAAAGAACGTTCATGCAAATACTCGGATGTATAATTGG
>DATDCP010000365.1:0-7946 GCA_036524255.1 Chitinophagaceae bacterium | reverse complement strand
TGCAGCTTCCAATCCTGTGCCTTCGCATTTTGTATGAAACTCGTCAATGTTTAGTGATTTGAATTCAGCGTCGTTACCATCACTCAGCAATGCTTTTACTTCCAGCAAATGTTCTCTTGTACTCCTGTACACTACAGAGTTGGAACCGCAGGAATTATTGCCAACCATTCCGCCGATCATGGCCCTGTTGGCAGTTGATGTTTCGGGTCCGAAAAATAAACCATGTGGTTTCAGAAACATATTTAGTTCATCACGGATAACACCGGGTTGTACTCTAACCCAGTTTTCTTCTTTATTCAGTTCTAATATCTGTGTAAAGTATTTTGAAACATCTACAATGATGCCATTGCCTACTACTTGCCCTGCCAGCGAAGTACCTGCTGTTCTTGGGATCAATGAGGTCTTTTCATTCTTTGCAAACTTTATAATAAGTTTAATGTCTTCGATCGTTTTTGGAATAGCCACAGCCAATGGCATTTCACGATAGGCTGATGCATCTGTCGCATACAGGGTACGCATCGTAATGTCATAAAAAAGATCTCCCTCAATTTGTTTTTCTAACTGCTGCAGTTTCTCCTTCATTAACTCTGAAATATTGAATGGTTGTAAGTCGCCAAAAATAATTCTTTTAGGTCGTTGTCGTTGTTTTCATTAGCAACCCGAAGCAAACTAAAAAGTTGCAATTCCAAATTTGAATTTCGTATCCACCCCTAAACTGTTATTTTACAAAGATCGAACTACTTCCCCCGCCAGCGGGGGACAGTGAACATTCTTTTAATTGCCTGTCGTAAAAGGGTTCATCGAATAGTATTTTCTTCTTTGTCGAACAGAAGACTGCATATTTTCCCCCGCTGGCGGGGGTCGGATGTACAATTAAATTGAATACACAATTTGGGGTGGACAAAGCTGAATAGAATTACAGAAAGATGAAGTGAGTGACACAACAGGTGATGATAGTAGTACTGCAGCCGGCTATCAAATCACTTTTTTCTTCCAACGGCCACTCCGCAAATAAAAGAAGGCCGGGATGAACATGCATGTCCAGTAAAGCCATTCACTCATCCAGCCAATTGTGATCGAAAGTTTGAGTTTCTCAAGAACAACATAAACAAATATGCAATATAGAATGATCGTGACGGCTTCGATCATGAAAGTAACTTTTGTGTTTCCGGTGCCGGTAACCGCATGAAGCCATACTACAGAAAAAGACATAAGGATCATTGCAAGTGATACGACACGGATGACTGGTATCCCTTGTTGAATAAATTCATCACTCTGTCCGAAAATGGATAAAAATAAATGCGGAAACAAATTCAGCAGCAGGCAAAGAACAAGAGAAATGCCGGTGCTCAGCCTTACTATTTTTTTAATAACAGGGATGACCTGCTCCTTTTTACCTTGCCCGATAATATTACTTACCATGCTGTTGCTGGTTGATGCAAATGCCCAACTCATACAACCAAACATGCCAAATACATTTCGCATCACGTTTGAAATGGCTTGCGGCATATCTGACGAGTGATTTCTTTCAATAAGAATATAAAACAGCTCCCAGCTCATGATGCTGATAGCATGTTGGAATACAAGCGGTGCAGACATAGCGGTGATAAGCGATGCATTCTTTTTATCCCAGCGCAGGTTCTTAAAAAGAGCATATTGTTGAGCTATCCCTTTTTGATGAATGACTATGTAAATAACAAACATACCAACAAACTCGGCAATGATAGATGCGTACGCTGCGCCATTAAATCCTAATTCAGGTAAACCCCATTTCCCAAATATCAATGTATAATCAAAAACAACATTGGCTACAGCTTCTGCAACAGTACCCATCACCATGTATTTACTTTGGTTGGTGCCGACAAGCAATGCGTTTCTTAATTGATAGATATAAAGAAAGGGTAGGCCCCAAATACGTATTTGAATAAAGCTGATGGCCATCTCAGCTTTTTCAGGATCATGTAATATGGAACGAAGTAGCGTTGGGGTGAAAGTATAAGAAACAGTAACGGCAACAGCTGCTATCAATAACGCGGTGAAAATTCCCTGGTTAAAAATTTTACCGATCTCATCTGGCCGGTTTTCACCTGCCCGGCGACTAATAAGAGCCAGCAGTCCATTATTTAAAGCAAAGCCGATAGAAGCAAATATTAAATAATAAACCCCGGTGAGGCTGGCGACGGCGAGTGTTGTGGTTGAATAATGGCCAAGAAAAATATTATTGGTGATGAAATTCAGTTGCGGCACAAGAATAGCAATGCTCACAGGCAGAGTTAGTTTTAGGATCTGCTTGTTAGTGATCTTAAATTGCAGGCTGTTTTGAAGGCTATCCATTGTTTAAAGGGTTGCAAGATAATAAGCTATATTGAGTTCTAAGTTTTAACTTCTAAGTTTGATGCGGACTGATTTTTGTTCTAACATTGCACGCAATTAAATCAACTATCTGAAACCTTCATTTCATATTAAAACAGAGGCGGAGTATAACCCGGCGAATTCGATCCTATTAATGATCGCCGGCGCAAGGCATTGCAGCTTTGCAGTAATGAATTATTTGTCAAAGGAATTAGTTGAGTTTGGATACTACACTTCTAGCGAAGAGGAAAATGATTATAAAAGTTTTTTTGAAGGGGTCGAGTCGTTGAATAACCGGTATTATCAAACTGCGATAGGCTATGATGCAAACGAATCCGTACAAATACCGTCGGTTGTTTATAAGTATGAGGACGGGCAATTGAATTTGGATGCCACATTTGGAAAAAGTGTTCATACAACTGTTGTTTCAGAAAATGTACCGGGCTGGAATCTTTATAATGTTTATCGTCTTCCTTCAGATCTTCATTCTGCAATAAGTTGGAAATTTTTAAGTGCAAAATCCTGGAGCATTTATTCTGTATTATTAAAAGGTCATGCTTCAAAAAATGATGAGGCAATGATCATCGATTTTAAAACAGATGAGTTTTCCGTTGTCATTTTAAAAAATAATAAGTTATTACTTGCAAAAACATTTTCATATACATCGCCAGAAGACGTCTTGTATTATTTATTGAAATGCTGTCAGCAATTAAACTTATCACAGCAAACTATCAAACTCTCATTAGCCGGCTTGATTGAGAAAGACTCTGCTGTTTACCGGGAGTTATATAAATATTTTATCAATCTTGAATTTGAATCTTTATCGGCTGATGTAAAACTTTCTGAAGCATTGACCGTACACCCCGAGCATTATTTTTCATCCATTAGTAAACTGGCTGCATGCGTATTATAGGTGGAGAACATGGCCGCAGAAGAATTAGCCCTCCGGCAAATATGCCGCATACAAGACCTACTACTGATGTAGCCAAAGAAGGCCTCTTTAATGTAATTTCTAATAATCTTGACATTGAGGGATTAAAAACGCTGGATCTTTTTGGCGGCACAGGCAGCATTAGCTATGAATTAGCAAGTCGGGGGGCAAATGACCTGACAATTATTGAGAAGGATCCAAAGATGTATGAGTTCATAAAAAAAACTTCCAGTGAATTAAAGCTTCAGAATTTTAAAGTGCTGAAGCTCGATGTATTTAAATTCATTGATCAATGCGCCGACAAGTTTGATTTTATTTTTGCAGGCCCGCCATATGCACTAGGCAATATTGATGATCTGCCTAAACTTATTTTTGAAAAGCAATTGTTGAACTCCAAAGGATGGTTTGTGTTGGAGCATACCCCTAGAAATGATTACAAGAAATTTCCCTTCTACGCAACCGAAAGAAATTATGGTACAACGATCTTTTCTATTTTTATTGAAAACCGTTAGAGCTAATTTCTTATCTTGATGAATGCTTAAGACAGAAGCAAGGGATTTATATAAGAAAAAAAGGTTGGATCTTTCCGCTACCGAAAGAATTAAGCTCGACGACCTGTTGTTGATACAATTGCAAACTGTGCAATTACCATTTATTACATTTTTGCTATCTTATTGGCCGATCGAGCAAAATCATGAACCCAATACACATTTGTTTACCGATTATTTAGAATTTCAGAATCCGGAATTGATCATTTGTTATCCAAAAACAAATTTTGAGGAGCAAACCATGCGGTCAGTACAAACAAATGACGATACCCGTTTTCGCAAGAATAAATATGATCTCTATGAACCTGAAGATGGCATAGTAGTTAATCATGCCGGTATGGATATGATCTTTGTTCCGTTGCTGTCATTTGATAAAAATGGCTATCGGGTTGGTTATGGAAAAGGCTTTTATGATCGCTATCTTTCCCAATGCAGAAGCGATTGTCTTAAGATCGGGTTTAGTTATTTTGAACCGGTAGACGCAATTGATGATACCAATGAATTTGATGTACCTTTAAACCTTTGTGTAACACCGATGACTGTTTATGTATTCTAATCTTTTCCTAAAAACATTCCGCATACTTCTTTTTCCCCTGGCCATCATTTATTGGTTGATAATTTTTATCCGGAATAAATTTTACGATTTAAAAATTTTCGATTCAGCAACATTTGGCATGCCTTTGATCTGTGTTGGTAATCTTTCGGTCGGCGGCACAGGTAAATCGCCAATGGTAGAATTTTTGGTAAGGAATTTGAAAGATGATTTTAAGGTGGCAACGCTTAGCAGGGGATATAAAAGAAAGACAAGAGGCTATGCCTTGGCTAATGAAAGATCTGATGCATTGGAGATCGGTGATGAACCCATGCAATTCAAATTGAAATTTCCGCAGGTACCTGTGGCAGTAGGGGAAGAAAGACTAGACGCCATTTCGCAACTCTTACATGATAAGCCCGATATTCAATCTATTATTCTTGATGATGCATTTCAACATCGTGCAATAAAAGCGGGAATGAATATTTTGTTAACGGATTATAATAATCTCTTTACCCGTGATTTTTATTTGCCTACCGGTGATCTTCGTGACCTGAGATCAAGCTATAAAAGGGCTGAGATAATTGTTGTAACAAAATGTGATCCCGCTATCGAAGAGAAAGTAAAAAAAGATATCACTGCTGAGATCGGGCTATTATCAAACCAGCATATCTTTTTTACGGCTAATAGTTACGGAGATGTTTATCATATTATAAAACATGAGCAAACAATAAGGTTAACTACTAATACAGACGTCTTACTTGTAACCGGCATTGCCAATCCGCAACCTTTAAAAGATCTGTTGGAAGAGCATACAGAAACTTATTACATGTTGCATTATCCCGATCATCATATTTTTACAATTGATGACTGGAAGGATATAAAAAAGAGGTTTGATAAAATAGAATCAGAGAAAAAGATAATATTGACAACAGAAAAAGATGCAGTGAGGCTATCCAAATTCGGAGTGCAGTTAAATAATGTGCCACTTTATGTGATCCCGCTGAAGCATCATTTCCTGTTCAACGAGGAAGGGAAATTTTTATCATTGATAAAAAACTATATAAAAGATTTTACCGATAGCTATCGGGATCAGGTTAAATAAATAAAATGGGAAGAAAAAATTCAAAAAAGAGAAAGGATAAGGAAAAGGATAAACAGAAGCATAAGCATTCACACGATCAGTCGGTAACTGGTGTATTGGATATAAGCCGTTCAGGAACTGGTTTTGTGGTGGTACAAAATATGCCTGTCGACATTCTTATTCGTCCGAATGATATGGCTACCGCATTACATGGCGATACCGTGAGGGTAAAAGTAAAAGATGCCAAAGAAAAAAACAAAAGACAGCGGGGAGTTATAACTCAAATTGTCAGTCGCAAGCAAACTGAATTTGTAGGTACTCTCCAAATGAATAAAGGCTTTGCATTTTTTGTGGCTGATGGGAATAAAAATATGCCAGATATTTTTATTCACTCCTCAAAGTTCAATAGTGCAAAAGATCGTGATAGGGTAGTGGTAAGATTGTTGGAGTGGGAGGACCAGGATAAAAGACCCGAAGGCGAAGTGCTACAGATCCTTGACAAAGAAAATGAGAATGATATTGCAATGAAAGAAATTTTATTGCAATACGGGTTTCCATTAGGTTTCCCCGATGAGGCGTTGGAAGAAGCAGCAAGAATACCTGATGTCATTACAGACAAGGAGATTAAAAACCGAAAAGATTTTCGTGATATTCTCACATTTACGATCGATCCTGTTGATGCAAAAGATTTTGATGATGCCATTTCATTCAGGGTGTTGAAAAATGGTAATTATGAAATTGGGGTTCATATTGCAGATGTCAGCCATTACCTGGAAGCGGATACATCATTAGATAAAGCAGCCTATGAAAAAGCGACTTCGGTTTACCTGCCAGACCGGGTAAATCCAATGTTGCCTGAAGAGATCTCCAATGTGCTTTGCTCACTAAGACCGCATGAAGAGAAGCTAACTTTCTCAGCTGTCTTTCAAACAACGCCGGAGGGGAAAATAAAACAGTATTGGCTAGGCAAAACAATTATTCATTCAGATCACCGGTTTACTTATGAGGAAGTGCAGGAAATAATTGAAACAAAGGATGGATTGTATCGGGATGAAATTCTTATTCTCAATGGTCTTGCTCAACAAATGCGCAACGATCGGTTTAAAAAAGGTGCGATTAATTTTTCATCACAGGAAGTTAGATTTAAACTGGATGAAAATAACAAGCCTATCGGGATAATGATAAAGGAAAGCAAAGAAGCTCATCAATTAATTGAAGAGTTCATGCTGCTTGCTAATCGTACGGTTGCAGAAAATCTTGGTAAAATAAAGATCAATAATAAACCAATTCCTTTTCCGTATAGGATTCATGATGATCCGGATGAAGAAAAATTGTTGCCTTTTATTGCTTTTGCAAAAAAATTCGGTCATCAGTTTGATGTTTCAAGTCCCGAAGCGATCGCTTCATCATTTAATCTAATGTTGAAAGAGGTGCATGGCAAACCTGAACAGCATGTGCTGGAGCAATTAGGAATAAGAACAATGTCAAAGGCAAAGTATACAACTGAAAATGTTGGACATTATGGACTGGGCTTTGAGCACTATTGTCATTTTACTTCTCCTATCCGGCGCTACCCGGATGTAATGGTGCACCGCATTCTTGAGCAGGCATTAAATAATAATTTTATCATTGATAAAAAGATTGAAGAAAAATGTAAACATTGCAGTGATAAGGAAAGATCATCAATGGAAGCTGAAAGAGCCGCTAATAAATACAAACAGGTCGAGTATATGCAGAATTTTATAGGAGATGAGTTTGAGGGTGTGATCAGCGGCGTATCATCTTTTGGTTTTTGGGTGGAAACAGTTGAACATAAATGTGAAGGCCTTGTTAGTATAAACAGTTTATCCGAGTATGATGATTTCAGGCATGTGGAAACTGATTATTGTCTTGCAGGTGTCCGTTCGGGGAGAACTTTCAGAATGGGCGATAAGGTTTGGATAAAAGTGATTGCAGCCAATCTTACAAAGCGACAATTGGATTATGAATGGGTAGTGGCGAGTGGGTTGAAAGAGGTAAAAAGTGAAAAGTCAAAAGTTAAAAGTAAAAAAAAGAAGGAATAAATTCGATTATGCAGTCATTTGAAACATTATCAAAACAATTTGCTGAGAGATTTGATACAAGGCATTTTCCCGAACAGCCTGCTTCGTTGTACGAGCCTAATGAATATTTTTTAAAACTAGGCGGCAAGCGGGTTCGTCCCGTTTTATGTTTGATGGGCAATGAACTCTTTGATGAAATTATCCCTGATGCCTGGCATGCTGCAACAGCGATCGAACTTTTTCACAATTTTACTTTGATCCATGATGACATAATGGACAAAGCCCCTTTGAGAAGAGGCAAGCAAACTGTTCATACGAAATACAATGATAGCACAGCATTGCTTGCAGGCGACGTAATGCTTGTCAGGGCTTATGAGTATTTAAATAAAATTTCGTCTGCATATTTAAGTAAGGTGTTGTCGTTGTTTAATAGAACTGCAATAGAAGTTTGTGAAGG
>DATDCP010000364.1:0-6567 GCA_036524255.1 Chitinophagaceae bacterium | reverse complement strand
ACAAATAACTTGCCCCAGCCTTAAGGCTGGGGCAATGCAAAACATATTCATTAGATCAACGGGCTTTAGCCCGTTAATCATTTATTATGCCTCATACACCCATTTACGAAACATTGGCGCTGTTTCCTGGCTTACAATGATGGCATGATTAATATCTGACGTGGCAAGATCGATCTGCAGTTTCACTTTTTCGTACGGTTTAAAACTCCTGATGTAATTTATATTTACAATGTATTGCCTGTTTGCACGGAAAAACCTGTTCTTATCCAATTCCATTTCCAAGTCGCAAAGGTTTTTATCACATAAATATTTTTTACCTGCCTTGTCAATTACATAGACCACTTTGTTCTCGGTAAAAAATAAAACGATGTCATCATAAGGCAATGCAATGCTTTCGATTCCTTTTTTCACAACCAGTCTTGTTCTTTTGGGTTGCAAAAATGGATTTACGAGTTTACTTAAATCGTTGCCCTTACCTGAAAAATGGTGTTGCAGCATTTTATATTTTCTCAGCGACTTGTCTAACTCCTTTTCATCGACAGGTTTTAATAAATAATCAATGCCGTTGTGTTCGAAAGCATTCATCATAAATTCATCGAAGGCAGTAACAAAGATCACCGGCGCCTCAACTATACAGTTCCGGAAAATTTCAAAAGACAATCCATCCGGCAATTGTATATCGCTGAAAATTATATCAGCATTGCGAGGCTGCCCCAGGTAGCTGATACCTTCCTGCACAGATGTAATTGCTGCAAGCAGGTTTACATCTGCATCAATACGACCCAGGGTTTGCAAAAGACTTTCCCTCGAGGGACGTTCGTCTTCAATAATAATAGTGTTTAACATGGCTTAAGGTTTAGAGGTTAGTGATCAATGGAAGTTTCACCAGGAAATGTGATTCTTCATTTTCAATAACAATATTTTTATTACAAACAAGCTTATATCGTGAACTCAAATTTCTCAACCCGATACTGGTTGAATCAACGAGATAAGGTTTCGGTCTTTTATTATTAATTATTTTCAAATACTCTCCATTCAATGACAATCTTATCATTAAAGGATTCTCCACACTGAACTCATTATGTTTGATCGCATTTTCCACTACTGTTTGCAAGGCACAGGGCGGCATCATTATTTTTCTTGTCTCCTGTTCTTTTGCATCTAATTCAAAATGTAATTTATTTTCATGCCTGATCTGCAAAAGGAAAAAATAGCTTTCAATGAATTCAAGTTCTTTAAATAAAGAAACAAGCTCCTTGTTCTTGTTCAGCAATACATATTTATATACCTGGGCAAATCGTGAGTTGAATATATAAGCTGTATCCGGGTTCGTGATGATCAAATGATTTAATGTATTGAGCGAATTAAAAATAAAATGCGGATCAATCTCATTATTTAATACATCCAACTCTGCTTCCATTCTTTCCCTATCCAATTCTTCAACGATCTTAGTATCCAACTCTCTTTCTTTACTTAAAAAAAGTATCTCGTATATCAGGGTAAAGATCAGCACCGCCATTATTGTGAAAGCAATAAAAGAAAAATACTTTTCCCATGTAAAACTGTCTTTTGAAATACGAAACCAGATCATTGTCATTGCTCCTCCTGATGCGGCGCCATATAACGCTGATACGATAGATATGGACAGGATCTTTAAAAAAGGGTTCTGGGCTTTACGAAACAACGGCCTCAACTTCTTATGCGTCCAATTGCAACCACCCCATATTATAAATGACGTTAGTATAAAATAGCAATTGGAAATAATTAACTGCGCCGCAGAATATTTCTCATAAGTAATTATTCCCGATACAGCAGGTATCAACAACCCAAGCAGGGGAATAAACAGAAGCCTTAACTGAACATCTCTTACCATAGCAGCAACGGTTGTGGTCAATAATATCAATAATAATTAGCACGGCTTCGTAATGTGTAGTTATGAAAATTATCAAACGATATTTTCACTCAATTTATTTGTCCTTCATGTTAACGAATGCTAAATAATGTCTTATGGACAAATATCATTACGAAAGGCAAACCAAAATCAACTGATAGTCATGTGGAGGTGAAACCATAATGCTGACTTCAATGATTGCTTTATTGCTGCATCGTTTATCAAAAATTACAAACTGCTGAAGAATTCGGGTAACAGATTCCTAGGTTTTAATAACGAACATTCATGCTTCAGTAATTGAATGAAGATGTATTGAAGCAAAATCATGCAAATTGATGCCTACCTCATAGTGTTTAACAAAAATTAAGTTGCATGAAAAAAATCTTATTAACTGCCTTATTCTTTTTGTCCGCATTAATAATGTTTGGACAAACCAGGACAGTTACCGGTAAGGTAACTAGTGCTGATGGTAAGCCCATACCTTTTGCCACTGTAACGGTTAAAGGAACTTCCACCGCTGTATCAGCCGATGAAAACGGGAACTTCAGTATCCAGGCTCCCGCAAATGCCGTTCTTGTTTTCAGCTCTACTGGTTATCAGGCCAGCGAAATAAATATCGGCACTGAAACGACAATTAATTCTACATTAAGCGGCCAGGGAGCGATGGCTGAAGTAGTGGTTACCGCACTTGGTATCAGGAGGGCCGACCGTGGCCTTGGTTATTCGGTCGCCAAAGTGAATCCTGATAATCTCTTACAAAAATCAGAGCCCGACGTTTTAAAAAGTTTGCAGGGTAAAGTTGCCGGCGTTGATATCCGCAGTTCGCAGGGAACTCCCGGCGCAGCTACACGAATTCAAATTCGTGGCAACAATTCTTTTTTTGGAAACAGTGAACCACTAATTATTGTGGATGGTATCCCTTACAGTAATGACCAGGTAACGACAACCAGCCAGGTTTCAAACGGCGGTGCTTATAGCAGTGGCATTGCCAATCTTGATCCAAATGATATTGCAACGATGAACGTATTAAAAGGATCATCCGCTGCTGCATTGTATGGATCGAGAGCTTCGAATGGTGTAATTGTTATAACCACTAAATCGGCTAGTACCCGACGTACCAGGGGAACAGAGATCAATTTTAAATCCTCTTTTTCCACTGAAACAATTGCAAATCTTCCCGAATATCAAAATGAATATGGAGCCGGCTCGCAGTTAGCATATTCAAATGCAAATGGATCATGGGGTCCAGCATTTAGTGCATTGGATTCAATTCCTGCATGGCCTACTTACAAAGCCGCTTATCCCGAATTATTTCCATCAGCAAACATTGATTACACTCCCTATCCTAATAATGTTAAAGATCTTTTCAGAGATGGATTTATATATGAAAATTCAATAAACGTAAGCGGTGGAGATGATAAAAGTTCTATAGGTGTTACAGCATCGCATTTATTTCATAAAGGATATGTATATAATTCAGACCTGGAAAGAGCCAATCTTGCTTTAGGTGCGTCTACAAAATTGAGCATTGGTATAAATGTAAGTGGAAACTTTAGCTATACCCGTGCTAACCAACACGGAGGTTTCTTTGGTGAGAACCAGGTTGGTGGTACCGCATCTTCTTTTGCCCGTTCTTTATTCCTTGCCCGCAACTGGGATCTTAATCTTCCTTTTGAAGATCCAACCGGTTTGCCTTTACAACCAAACGTAACTGGTTATGATAATCCCCGCTGGTCAGCCAGGTATAATACTGTAAATTCAAACGAAGAGCGAATAGTTGCCGGGGGACATTTCGATTTTACCATTAAGAAATGGATACGTGTTGATTATACCCTTGGTACCAATGTTGCCCGAATTGACAGAAGAGAAGTAACTGAAATTGGTTCAAGAGCTGCATCGGGTCTTGGAAGATTGGTATTAGATGACTACAGGAAACAGGAATTAGAATCAAACCTTATTGTTACACTTTCTCCTGAATTAAAAAATAAAGATCTTAATTTAAAAGTGCTCGTTGGTAATAATATTAATCAGCGAACAATTACTGATGCCTTGCAAACCGGCAACCAGTTCATCACAAAAGGCATTCACACTCTCACAAATACTTCGCAACAACAGTTCACCAACGATTTTTATTCACGGCAAAGAATAATTGGCCTGTTTGGTGATGTAACGCTTGGTTATAAAAATTTTGCTTTCTTAAATGGTACACTCCGCAACGACTGGTCTTCAACATTACCGGTTGAGAACAGAAGTTATCTCTATCCATCAATTTCCGGCTCTTTGGTATTTACTGATGCGTTTGGCATAAAAAGCAATATACTTGATTATGGAAAAGTAAGAGCTGGCTGGGCCAAGGTTGGCCGTGATGCAGCGCCTTATTCATTGAATGATGTATATACAATTGATCCAAGTTTCCTGGGAGTACCTGCAGCCACACTTCCTTCTACTGCAAATAGTCCGGATCTTAAACCAGAGTTTACAGAAGAAATTGAACTGGGTACCCAGTTGAGTTTTGCAAAAAGAAGAGTTGAACTTGATTTTACCTGGTATAACAGGCAATCCACCAATCTTATTGCCATCATAACTACTCCCCCATCATCTGGCTACTTAGCACAGGTAACGAATTTTGGAGGCATCAGGAACAGGGGAGTTGAAATTGATCTGATGGTGCGTGCCATAAGAGGAAAAGATTTGAGCTGGGATATACATGGAATTTTTACCCAGAATGAAAATATAGTTACAGAATTAACCAGTGGTGTTGACAGGATACAAATGGCCGGTATAATTGCAGGAATAAATCCTTACCTGGAACCGGGCAAACCTTTCGGTTATTTGAGAGGAACAGTTTCTGCCCGTGATGAGGCAGGAAATTTATTAATTGATCCTGTTACTGGTTGGATGATCACAAAAGATGAAGAAGAAATGGTTGGTGACCCATCTCCTGATTTCAAAGTAGGAATTACAAACACACTTCGCTATAAAGGGCTTTCATTAAATGTGCTCTGGGATTGGACACAAGGTGGTGATCTTTATTCTGTAACAGTTTCTTCGTTATTAGGCAGAGGTGTAACAAAAGATACAAGGGAGCGGCAAACTTCATGGATCATACCGGGTATATATGGTGATCCGAATGATCCGGGTCAACCATTGTTGGTTGGTGGTAAAACAGTTGCAAATCATACTGTGATCACTACAAATGATCTGTATTTCTCTGCAGGGGGACCTTCCGGTTCATTCGGTATTAACTCTGCTACAGAATGGAATGTATTTGATGCAACATCTTTCCATCTCAGGGAGGTAACATTAGCATATGATGTTCCAAAAACTGTGTTTAAAAAAATGTCATTTTTTAAAGCAGTCACGCTGAGCTTAACTGGCCGGAACCTTTGGCATCTTGCTCCTAACTTCCCGCAGTATACCAATTTCGATCCTGAAGTAAACAGTTTTGGTTCTACCGCTGTACAAGGAATAGAATTATCAGCAGCGCCAACAACAAGACGATTTGGTTTTCATATGAATTTTTCTTTCTAATCCTTAAACTCAAATCTTAATACCATGTTACATAAAATAAAAATTTTGATCCCGCTTGTTGGTTTGTTGGCAATATCGTGTAAGAAATTTTTAGATATCAACACAGATCCCAACAATCCAACTACAATTGAAGTATCAAAGTTGTTGCCAACAACGCAAAGAACTTTAGGTGATGCATTATCAATGGATGAACAAAATGGCGGTCTTTCTGAAGTGCTCGCTGTATACACACATCAAATGACAACAAGAGAAGAAGCGGATAAATATGGAATTACTGGCGCAGATGTGAATCTTCAAACTGCCTGGTCCAAATTGTTTGCTTCCACCGCTAACCCCGGTTCATCTTTCCCTGTATACGGCGTGTTACAAAACCTGGAAGACATTATTGCCAAATCAACCGAAGCAGGCAATTTAGTTTATGCAGGTATCGCTAAAATTCTGAAAGCATATACATACAGCGTCGCAGTTGATGTATTTGGAGATGTGCCTTACTCTGAAGCTAATAAATTAAAAGCAGGAGTTCTTCATCCAAAATTTGATGATGATGCCAGTATTTATGAAAGTCTCTTTCCATTAATTAATGAAGGCATCGCAGATCTGAACAATACATCAGCTCCAAATACCCTGGAACCCGGGGCTGACGATCTGATGTACGGTGGAGATGTTGACCTGTGGATAAAAGCAGCTAATACAATAAAACTGAAATTGTATACCCAGATAAGGAAAGTAAAAAATGTTTCTGCGGAAATAAATGCATTGATCAGCGGGGGAAATCTAATAAGCAATACAAGTGAAAGCTTTCTTGTCCCTTATGGACCTAATGCAGCAACCGATGACAGAAACCCTGGCTTCTATACCTATTTCGCTACACAACGGAGTAATCATGTGAGCCCATGGTTCTATGAGATCATGAAAGGGTATAATCAGAACATTTTCACTAATAACCCTGATCCAAGGATCAGGTACTATATATATAACCAGGTAAATGCAACACAACCTTCGCGGGACGGAAATCAAACAGAATACAGGGATGGTCCATTTGTTTCAATTTATTTTGGCTCAGTAGGTCCGGATCGTGACAGGACCCAGCAAAACACGATCAGTCTTTTTGGAATTTACCCAGTTGGTGGCAAGTATGATGATGG